>CALFWB010000039.1 GCA_937928795.1 uncultured Anaerolineales bacterium | reverse complement strand
GATGGTGCGTTGAGATAATTCACAAGCTTTGGCATTTGCCAGCAAAATTCGATCGGCGGCTGGATTGACCAAAAACGCTGGTTGGGGAATCTGGTCGAGCAATAAAGCCACATCGGCTAGCTCTAAGCTGCCGATTAGGTTCGGAAAGATACGGACTTGTGACGCAATTTTCATCAATTGAATCTTAATCGAAAATTAGGAAATGGCGGCAGTCATTTTTTGATATTTTATTTTGGAACGGATATGCGCAGGCAAGATCCCTTCCATCGCTCGATATTTTGCCACCGTGCGACGCGCTACCCGAAAGCCGCGTGCCTTGAGCAATTCGACGATCTCCAGGTCGGTCAACGGCTGCGATTCGTTGGCGATAATCGCTTGCAGTTCTGTGCGGATGTGCAGGCTGCGGTCAAAAAATTTGGAGAGAGGGATGATTTTTCCGCTGGGTAATTGGGCGGTTTTGCCGGAGACGGCCCGCGAGATGGTGGATTCGTGGACTTCCAATTCTTGAGCTAAACTAGCGCGAGTTAAGGGGTTTAGATATGCGTCCCCCTTAAGGATGAAATCCCTTTGCTGTTTGACGAGGATTTGCATTAGGCGGACAATGGCATGATTGCGCTGTTGGATACATTTCACCAGTAAGGTGGCTCGTTCTAGGTCTCTTTGCCATTGTTCAAGTTTTGCTGGCGGTGCTTCGCGCAACCCTTCGCGAAAAAGAGGGTTCACGCGCAACTTGCCCGACATCGGGAAAATGATTTCCACCACTAAAGGAGCATTTTCATCTCCATTGAGCAGCGAGATGATGACATCTGGCGTGTAGTATGCCTCGCGGTAGGGAGTAGTTGGCTGATGAACTTCACCCCAGTTTGCCCGCGCCGGATAGGGGTTCAAGTTTTTACCAATGAAGGTGGCAATTTCTTTGACTTTGGCGACTGGGATAGCTAATTTTTTAGCTATCTCTGCATGTAGGTTGTGGAGGAGAAGCTCCCAACCTTCTTCTATAGCTCGTTGAGCTAAGGGAGGGATAGAATGCGTTTGAGATAGGACATCCAATTGGACAAGTAAGGCTTGCTTGGGGTCGGATGAGCCAACACCCAGTGGATCAGCATATTGAATGATCTTTTGTACCTTTTCCACCCTACTGAGAGGCACGTGATGATAGAGAGCGATTTCAATCAAGGGAGTGCGGAGAAGCCCGTCTTTATCCAAGCTGGTCAGAATGTGAGCTGCTATTGGCCGATCAGTTTCTTCCAACTCAGGGGCAATCTGACGCAAAACGTAAATGGGCAAATCTTCAAATTCAGCCGAAGTTTCTTCAAAGGAAAGCCCTTGATCCTCATCGAATGAAGCGTAAGGGGTAAACTCCTCGCGGGGGGAGATGAACACAATTGGCTCTTCCTTAGATGAGTTTTTGGGATGAGAGCAGATTGGACAAAGGATGGTATCGATTAGTGGCCGCTGACAAGTTGGGCAAAAACGCCCTTCGATTAATTCTAGAGCGGGGTTAGAAGATAGTTCAGCTTCGATTTTCTCATGCAGTTCAAGGGCGGAAAGCTCAAGTAAAGCCATGGTCTGAGCTAGATGAGCCGTTGTTGTAGGGCGGACATCGACCGATTGAATTTGACGGATCAACATGCGAATTTTCCCTTTCTATTCATTATAACTGGTTACAAGAATCGTGCCAAAAATTATCAAGGAGGAAAAGATAACACAGGCTGAATCTCATCCCAAAATGCTTATCACTATCCATGTTGGCTGGAGTGAGGATATGCTAGAATCGGAAACAGACTTGTGAATCGGCAACCGCAAAAATGAGCGGCGATGGGAGAGATTATTTGTCTGATACGTTCTGGGGGAATGCCGAGAATTCCAGGAATTTGAGCTGGGCAATTTCGTTTACTATTTTGTGCTATCTGTATGTAAGAAAGGAAGCAAAAGATGTTGCGTGCGTTCTTTATCTATTTATCTAAGGCTTCTTGGGCGCGCCAGATTGTCACCCGTTGGCAGGTCGCTTGGCAGGCGGCTAGTCGTTTTGTGGCTGGCGAGCGGCTTGAAGATGGCATTGCTGCCGTGCGGAAATTGAACGAAAATGGCATTCAAGCAACGTTGGATCAATTGGGCGAGCACACGACAACAGCCGAGGGCGCTGAAAAAGCCACACAAGGAATCCTGCAAATTTTGGATGCCATTGAAGCTGAAAAAGTGCGCTCTAACGTCTCAATCAAGTTAACTCAAATTGGACTGAAGATCGACCGCAAGCTGTGCGCCGAAAATCTGGCTCGCATCCTCCAACATGCCAAAGAACGCAACAACTTTGTGCGCATTGATATGGAGGATGCAACCTGTGTTGATGATACTTTGGCCCTGTTTTACGAAATGCGCAACGAGCGTGACTTTCGCAACGTGGGTTTGGTGATCCAGTCCTATCTATATCGCACCGTGGAGGACGTGAACCGCTTGATGCAGATACCTGCACGCATCCGCCTTTGCAAGGGAGCCTATAAAGAACCGTCTCAGGTTGCCTATCCGAAGAAACGAGATGTGGATGCCAATTATGACCGCGTTGCCCAAATCCTGATCGATCGAGCTTTGGAGATTGGTGCGCCGGAACTGAGTGAAGATGGCCGGGTTCCACCCATTCCTGCTTTAGCTACCCATGACGAGAAGCGCATTCGCTTTGCGGTGGAATACGCTAAGCAGATTGATTTGCCGAAAAAAGCCCTGGAATTTCAAATGCTTTATGGCATTCGGCGCGATTTGCAGGCTAGTTTGGTTGATCAAGGCTTTCCAGTACGTGTGTACGTGCCCTTTGGCACAGAATGGTATCCTTATTTCACGCGCCGTTTGGCGGAGCGGCCGGCAAATGTTTGGTTCTTCATCTCCAATTATTTCCGCAAGTGAACTCTAAGAAGATCAAGGATTAAGCACTTCGATAAAAACATTTTCTTGCTGTGGACTCCAGATAAATCGATCAAATGATTTGTCGGTAGTCCACAGTATTCCTTAACTCGTGGTATTATCATCAGGAATGTAGGATTAGAATTGTTACTTTGAGGTAGGTGTATGGTTGGGGTGTGTTTCGTCTTGATTTTGGAAGGAACCTTTGGTGGAGTTTCCGATGAGTCAAAGGTGGGTTAATGCAGCTTTTTTCTTTGAAAGCTTTCTGCTTTATAGCCTCGGTTTGGGAATGGCAAAATATCTTGGGGCAACTCTCCAATGGGAGCGGGCTTGGATTGGAATAGGGTGGGTGTTTTGCTTGCAATTAGGAGGGATGTTTCTCTGGCGACACACTGCAACACTGGCAAAGACTCAGGACGAGGAGCGTCCACAGGGATATCTGTTCTCGAAGGATTTTATCTTAGCGGTGGCTGCATTTGCGAGTTTGACTTCCTTGACGGTTTGGATGATCGCCAACCGCCTTTTCTCTCTGGGGATCTTTGGAATGATTGTTTTAGCGATCTTGGGAACGTTGATCAGCGCCAAAACCCTTTGCTTAACAGAACTAGAGCGTTTTCGCGAAATTTTTCTTAGCTTCTTAATGGCTGTAGGTATTCCGTGGTTTGCCTTTCTCCTTCAAGTGGAAGCATTGCATCGCTTTTTGCCCATCGTTACCTTGCCCATTTTGGCGTTGAGGATAACGATGGTGTTGAGCTATCAATTATCGACCTACGCTAGCGATCTGAATGCGAAGAACCTGACGCTGATGTTGCGCATCGGTTGGCAAAATGGTATGACCTTGCATCATGGGTTGGTCCTGTTCGCTTTTGTTTTAATTGCCTTTGGAACGGTGTTCGGGATTCCGCTTGCGGTTGGAATGCCACCAATGGCGGCTTTTGTCTTGGGAATAGGGCAAATCTGGAATATGAGACGAATTGCTCAAGGTGTAAAGCCGAATTGGCAGGGGTTGGTTTGGGGAGGAGCAGCTTTATATGGCTTGGTCATTTATCTTTATGCATATTCGTTTTGGATTCGTTGAAGGAAAGGGAGTTCGGTATGCCTGAGTTCCTGACATTGTTGACACCTCAAGAAGCACGTCAAAAGATGATCGAGGCACTTTCTTCCCAGATTATGCTTAAGGTGGAGACAATTTCGACTACTGAGGCGTTGGGAAGAGTAAGTGGTAAGGAAGTGCGCGCTCCGCATCCTTTGCCCATGTTCAACCGCGCAACAGTAGATGGATATGCAGTACGCGCTGAGGATACTTTTGGGGCAAGTGAAAGCCTGCCAGCTTATTTCCGGGTGGTCGGTGAAGTTCCTATGGGGCAAGAAACAACCCTCATACTCGGCACCATGGAAGCGGCTCTAATTCATACAGGAGGCATGTTGCCGCCCAACGCCAATGCAGTGGTGATGATCGAACAAACGCAGCGCATCGCTGAAAACGAAATTGAGGTCTATCGAGCCATCTCAGCCTGGGAAAACACCATTCGCCTTGGTGAAGAAGTCAAAGAAGGTGAGATTGTGCTGCCAATCTATAAGCGTATTCGGGCCGTGGAAATTGGGGGATTGTTGGCATTAGGCATCACACAGATTGAGGTCGTTAAAAAACCTAGGGTAGGCATTGTTTCTAGCGGAGATGAAGTGGTACCTCCTGAACACAGCTTGCAAATTGGGCAAGTGAGAGATGTAAACACCTATACGCTCTCTGCGTTGGTACGGCGATGTGGTGGTGAGCCGTTGCCTTACGGCATTCTTCCCGATCGAGAGGAAGCCTTGAGGAAAGCTCTCAGTGAGCTAAAATCTGGCTGCGATATGATCTTGATCACGGCCGGCTCTTCAATCAGCGCCAGGGATTACACGGCGCGGGTGATCCAAGAGATGGGATCGCCGGGAGTGTTAGTTCATGGCCTCAATACCCGTCCGGGAAAACCGACCATTTTCGCCGTTTGTGATGGTGTCCCGATCGTTGGCTTGCCCGGCAATCCCATGTCGGCCTTTGTCATCGCCCTGCATTTTGTCAGGCCGCTGCTGAATTTGCTGCAAGGGTTACCAACCGAAGAGATCAAGCCAAGAATCGAAGCAACCTTGACCGTGAATCTGAATTCTTCGGCCGGCCGAGAAGATTGGATTCCGGTGCGTATTCTACAGGATGAGCAAGGCTTGCGCGCTGACCCGGTTTTTGGCAAGAGCAACATGATCTTAGCCCTGTCTCGCGCCGATGGTTTGATTTGCATTCCGCCGGCCGCAACCGGGCTGACTGCCGGTGAAAAAGTTTGGGTTGAACCGATCGAAGCAATCTAGGTGAGGGTAGAACGATGAGCGTTTATTTACACGATATTCCCTTAGACGAAGCACAAGCGAAATTGTGGGAAGAATTGAAACAACACGGTTGGGAAGGGTTGCTCGGCAAAGAGCAGATACCCGTTGATGAGAACGCGCTTGATAGAGTTTTGGCAGAGCCGATCTGGGCAAAAATTTCCTCTCCGCACTATCATGCCGCTGCCATGGATGGCTTTGCGGTGCGTGCTGAAAGCACGAGCGGAGCGACAGTTACTGAACCGATTGACTTGTCCGTCGACACACAAGCCGTCTATTTAGACACTGGCGATCCGATCCCGCTTTGGGCAGACGCAGTCATTCCTATCGAGAATGTTGAACCGATCACCGAGCAAGGAAGCATTGCAGAAGATATTCGTCATCCACAACGCATTCGCATCCGCGCTGCGGTTGTGCCGTGGCAGCACGTGCGCCCGATGGGGGAGGACATTGTGGCAACCCAACTGGTTTTGCCATCTGGGCATCCTCTGCGCCCTGTCGACTTAGGCGCAATTGCCGCCAGTGGACAAACCAAGATTTGGGTTGCCCGTAAGCCAAGGGTAGCGGTGATTCCGACCGGTGACGAGTTGATCCCGGTCGGCGAGGCAGTTGAAGCGGGGAAAATCATTGAATTTAACTCGATCGTTCTGGCAGCGCAGATTCGCTCATATGGTGGCGAAGCGACGCGGTTTCCAATTGTCAAAGATCGCTTGGAAAACATTCGAGAGGCGGTTGTACAGGCAGCTCAAACCCATGACTTGGTCTTGGTGAATGCCGGCTCCTCAGCCGGGTCGGAAGATTACACAGCTAGGGTGATTGAATCATTGGGCTATGTCTTTGTGCACGGAGTGGCGGTTCGTCCTGGCCATCCAGTGGTTTTGGGAATGGTTAGGCGGCAGAACACAGAGGAAGACGATCGCCCTTACGTTTTGGTGGTTGGCGTGCCTGGCTATCCGGTCTCGGCAGCTTTGACCAATGAAATTTTCATCCGTCCGATTATTGAACGCTGGTTGGGAAAACCGCCAAGCCCCGCGCCTACCCTCTCTGCTGTGATGACCAAGAAAATCACCTCGCCGGGCGGGGATGATGATTATGTGCGCGTGGTGGTTGGTAGGGTAGGGGAACGAGTGTGTGCTGCACCGCTCTCACGCGGCGCGGGTGTCATCACCTCCCTTGTGCAGGCTGATGGAATTGTGATCATCCCGCGGGGGATTCAAGGGTTAGAAGCCGGTGAGGTGGTCAAGGTGCAGTTGTATCGTCCCTTAGAGGATATTGAACGGACAATTTTGGCAATTGGTTCGCATGATGTTGGTTTGGATGTGCTTGCCCAATTTTTGGCACAGCGCCAGAGACGCCTGGTCTCGGCAAATGTGGGCAGTTTGGGAGGACTGATCGCTTTGCGCCGCGGGGAAGCTCATTTTGCCGGCTCTCATTTGCTTCACCCTGAGTCAGGGGTCTACAACCTTCCCTATATCCGCCAATACCTTCCCAATCGAGCGATGGTTGTCATCGGTTTTGCCAACCGCATCCAGGGCTTGATCGTCCCAAAGGGCAATCCCCAAGGGTTAAAGTCCTTGGCGGACTTAACGCGAGAGGATGTGCGCTTTGTCAACCGCCAAAGTGGCGCAGGTACGCGAATTCTTCTCGATTATCATTTGAAAAAACTGGGCATCCAGCCTCAGCAGATTCGCGGCTATGAAAATCAGGAATTTACCCATCTAGCCGTAGCCGCCGCGGTTGCTTCGGGCAGGGCGACCTGCGGTTTGGGCATTGCAGCAGCAGCCCAAGCGTTGAATTTGGACTTTATTCCTCTGTTCTCCGAAGAGTATCATTTGGTATTTCCCAAAGCGTTTTATGAAGACAAGTTGATGACGCCACTGTTCGATGTGCTTCAGGATAGCACCTTTCGCAGGGTGATTCAAGAACTGCCGGGCTATGAGGTGGAGCCGATGGGAAAGCTCATCGCCATCCTGGAGGCAGAGCAAAATTGATATAATTCTTATGTTTAATGTCGGATTATTGGAGTAAAATTTCAACGCCAATTTGTGCAAGATTTTACAAAGTCAGCTTGGTCAGAAACTTGACACGCTGAACCAACACAAGGAGGTTAAAATGCCCCTAGCTGCAGGTAGCCTAGCTCCAGATTTCAGCTTGCCCGATGAAAACGGCGATTTGCGTCACTTATCGGATTATCGTGGCAAGGTCGTAGTTTTATATTTCTATCCCAAAGACGATACCCCTGGTTGTACCACTGAAGCCTGTGGATTTCGAGATACCTATGCCGACTATGAAAAGGCGGGAGTGCCGGTCATTGGCATTAGTCCTGATGATGTAAAAAAGCATCAGAAATTCAAGACAAAATACAACTTGCCCTTCACGCTCCTCGCCGACACCGACCACGCTGTTTGTGAACAATACGGTGTTTGGGGACGCAAAAAGTTTATGGGCAAAGAGTATGATGGCGTCTTTCG
Organism: uncultured Anaerolineales bacterium; assembly: GCA_937928795.1. Lineage (GTDB taxonomy): Bacteria > Chloroflexota > Anaerolineae > Anaerolineales > UBA4823 > NAK19. Next base: position 70,501 of record CALFWB010000039.1, on the reverse strand, counting down.
CACGACTTTTTTGATCGGAAAAGACGGGACGATCCTGCGCGTTTTTGAGAATGTGAAGCCGGAGGGCCACAGTCAGGAAATCTTGAAGGTATTGGAGGAAATGGGAGAGTAATCCCTATTTGGAAAAAAGATGCCGAATGATGCTTCAGTCCTTGTTTGCCGGCTGAATAGTTGCGGAAAAACTTGCCTGATGAACTGAAAGATTTTGGGTTATCAACGATGAAAACGCCGTTTTGGTTTTGGCTGGGGATTTTGTCAAGCACAACCATCTTTGGAGTAGTGGTGGTACTCCAACCACTTTCGTGGTTCGTTTCGATCCTGCTGGTCATTTTGGCGCTGCTTAGCTTAGTTTCCAGCATTCGCCTTTGGCAGCAAGTTTCTGAAAAGACTCCTGATACACCAGTGCCGATAAAAACCGAACAATGTCTCGAAGAACATTCCTTTAGAAACTACGAAAAGATCATACGCATTAGCCAGCGCTTTGCCACAGCAACAGAGGAATCTCAGGTCTTGAACCGAGCGTTGGAACTAATGTTGGATTTGGTCAATGCCAAGGCAGCAACCTTCACACCCATCGATGAGCTTGGCGCAACGCTGAACACATCCGTTCAAGGCGAACTGCCCCCAGGCATTTCAAAAGATTGGTTAGAATATCTAAGTTCTCCCTCAATTCGCAAAAAGTGCCCCAATTGCAGTCAAATGGAAAGTTTGACTACTGCTCACTGCCCACTGCTATATGGAAGTGAGGATCGGTTGCACATTTATTGTGTCCCGATTCGGCGCTTAGACCAGGAATTGGGGATTTTTCATCTCTTCTTAGCTGCGGATACTCCTATCGACCGTGAACAGGAGTATTTACTCAGATTAATCAGCGACCAGACGGCGCTTGCATTGGAAGGAGCGAGACTACGGTCGCGGGAAGCCCATGCCCACTTTCAGCTTGAAGCAGCAAAGCAAAATCTAGACGTGGGATTTTTTATCGAGGAGCTTTTGAGAGGATTAACGCGTAGTTTAGCTGTTCAAGTTGCTATTGTCTCTGTTTGGGATAAGCAGCTCAAAAGACCGATCAAGGAATTCGTGATTGGCGAACTAAGCGAAGCCCAGAAAGAGCGCTTCTTTTCACTATTGTCCTGGCGTAGCTTGTTGAAGGTAGGGAAGACTCACCATACCATCACCTTAGACAAGGCGGATAAGAAAGAGACTGCTTCTGTGCTAAGCCTCCCAATCCCAATAGAGCGAAGGGATTTGATGGCGGCTTTACAAGTCTTGCTGCCACCTTCACAGGAACTTACCGAGAAGCAGGAGGAGATGCTCAAGGCGATTGTTACCCAGATTTCCTTCCTCTTGCAGAACGCCACTTTGCTCGCCGAGGTTGAAATTAAGGCGATTTTACAGGAACGGATTCGTCTCGCCCGCGAAATTCACGATGGACTGGCTCAAACGCTGGGTTTTTTGAAACTAAAGATTACCCAACTGCGGGCTTATTTGGAGCAAGGTGAAAGCGAACGTGCTCATCAAACCCTCCAGCTTTTACATCAAGCGATCAGCGAGGCCTATATGGATGCTCGACACGCTATTGACCAATTGCGCATTTCGATTTACGATGCGCCGTTAGCAGAACTGCTTCAAGAAGCCCTTGATGAGTTCCGCGAATCAAGTGGTATTCCCGCTGAGTGGGTGGTTGAACCGCAAGAATTGCGCCTGCCGGTCGAAGTGAATGCTCAATTGGTGCGCATTGTTCAAGAGTCGCTCAGTAATGTTCGCAAACATGCGCACGCTCATCACGTGCAAATTCGAGCTGCCATCAAAGGGGACTGGTTGATACTGGAAGTGCGCGACGATGGCGTGGGTTTTCAGCCTGAGGAGGTCAGTCGCCATTCGCAATACGGGTTGCGCGGCATGAAAGAGCGTGCCGAACTTATTGGAGCCGAGCTGCAAATCATTAGTCAACCCAACCAAGGAGCAACCGTTCAAGTGCGATTGCCCCTATCGCAGATAGAGAGGAGTTGGCAGCCATGATCCGCATTGTGGTGGTGGATGATCATGCGCTATTTCGATCGGGCTTGATCAGTTTATTGGGGGATATGGGGGAATTTCAGGTTGTTGGGGAAGCCGCTAACGGTCGCGAGGCTTTGGATGTCGTTCGTCAAACCAAGCCGGATATTGTCTTAATGGATGTCAATATGCCCGTGATGGGAGGGGTTGAAACAGTGCGTGCCCTGAAGGGACACGAAGCTTGTCGCATTATCATGTTGACCATTTCAAAATCCGATGAAGACCTATTGAACGCCATTTCAGCCGGTGCAGACGGCTATATTCTCAAGAATGCCTCTCCGGAAGAACTCAAGAAAGCCATTCTCCAAGTGCATCGCGGCTTGGGGGTGCTCTCTCCTGAAGTCACCCGCCAAGTGATGACTGCCGTGGCGAGCGGAAAGACACCTCAACAAGAAATTGGGCTAAGCGCCAGAGAGATCGAGGTGCTTTCCTGCTTGGCACGCGGCATGACTACCGCTCAAATTTCCAATGAACTCTTCATTTCTGAAAATACGGTCAAAACTCATGTGCGTCATATCCTCGAAAAACTTGAGGCTTCCAATCGGGTCGAAGCGACCCGCAAAGCGGTTCAGATGGGGCTGATCAGCGCGGCCGATTACTAGGCACAAGCGGGGGTGAGGCGAAAATCACCCCTCTGAGCTACGGGATAATCCCTCGTTTATCGAGTGGGGGTGTATGACAAACTGTTCCTTGTCTGATACATTTGAATACACGAAAAGTTAGGATTTTGGGTATGTTTCGCAACTTCAGTCGGTCTTCGGTACGGGTGTTAATTGCTTCAAACCATGGCCTCTTCCGACATGGATTGGTAAGCCTATTCAAAAAGAAACTCGGCTTAAAGGTTGAGATCGTTGGAGAAGTTACCAGTTTAGAAGGCGTCATCGAAGCTATTGCAAAGCGCCCTGTCGATCTGGTTATCGTTGACTATGACGACGAACAACTTAATCGCGAAGATTTTATTGCCCATTTTGTCAGTGGGAAAGGACAGACGCGCCTAATTTTAGTTTCTCTCTCTAACCCTGAGAGTGCCATGCTCTATGACCGACGTGAGTTGCCGCTTTCCCAATTTGAGGCGTGGTTTGAAGGATGGCAAGCATCGGCAGAACCCCGTCCCGCTTCTTTTGGGGAAGCAGGATTTAACCATCGCATAAGGAGTAACCGTATGAAGCATTTCGTAGTAGCAAGTATTTTGGTGATTGTTCTGACGGTGTTGCTCATATTTGGCGCAGGTCAAGTGCGCTTATTGCCTGTTGCGGCCAGCGCACAAGCGCAACCGATCGATCAGCTCTTTCGCCTGATGTTCTTTGCTATTGCTTTTTTGTTTTCCCTAATCGTCGTGTTTATGCTGTATAGCATTGTTGTTTTCCGACGAAAAAAGGAGGATGAAAGCGATGCTCGCCACATCGAGGGCAATACCAAGTTGGAAGTTACGTGGACGACAATTCCCTTAGTTATCGTATTGGGGCTGTCATTTTTAGGGGCGAGGTCTTTGGCGGAAGTTGAACGCCCGGATCCAAAAGCATTAGAAGTGGATGTCATCGGCTTGCAATGGACTTGGCGCTTTGAATACCCTCGTTATGGGATCGTCTCAAACGAACTGGTTTTGCCGGTGAATAAGCAAGTCATTCTGTATCTGTCTTCACAAGATGTCATTCATTCGTTTTGGGTGCCGGAATTTCGGGTGAAGCAAGACCTCTTGCCCGGCGGCGAGGAGTTTGTGCGCACGTTGCGGATAACCCCAACCCAGATCGGATCCTATAAAGTGCGCTGTGCAGAATTATGCGGCATCCGCCATGCTTATATGGAATCGCCTGTAATTGTGGTTTCTCAGGCTGATTTTGATGTTTGGGTTGCCCAACAGACTGGCGAATCAACCGATCCGGTTGAGCGAGGGCGCAAGTGGTCCACCCAGTATGGGTGTCTTTCGTGTCACTCGTTGGATGGCTCCAAGCTTGTTGGACCAACTTGGCTTGGCTTATTTGGGTCGGAGGTGAAGCTGACGGATGGTCGCATCGTGATCGCCGATGAGGCTTATATTATCGAATCGATTCGCAATCCGGGGGCTGCTATTGTGGAGGGCTACCCCAATATTATGCCGGCCAATGTCGGCCAAGACTTAAGCGACGAACGCATTCAAGACATTATTGCCTTCATCAAGACTTTGCGCTAAGGGAGTGTGACGATGAAAGAACGGGTTAGTTTGCTTCAAATTGGTTTGGTGCGTGGACTGTTTGGCATGATCGTGGGGGTGCTGATCGGCTTGGGTTTGGTCAGCGGCATTCGGGCTCTGCTCGGTTTGCCGATCTGGAATCCAGAAGCTGCCTGGGTTGTCGGCGGCGTGTTTGGCACCATCGGCTTTATGTTGATGGTGGGGGTGCTGCGTGACTGGATCAGGTGGGCGCTGGGTGAAGAGACGCCAGATTTTCCTGAAGCCGATCCCCGCCTACAGGGTTGGGCAAAATACCTGAGTGTCTCTTATGATCACAAAATCATCGGTATTCAATATGGGGTTACAGCTTTGATTGTGATCTCACTAGCCGGTTTGTTTGCTCTGATTTTCCGCACCGAGTTGATTGCGCCGGGAATTCAATTTTTGCAGCCTCAAGATTACAACACGATCATGACCCTGCACGGCATTGTGATGATCGGCGGAATGCTGCTGGGAGTCGGGGCGATGTCGAATTACTTGGTGCCTTTGCTCATCGGCGCAAACGATATGGCATTCCCTCGATTGAACGCTTTCGCATACTGGATCAACGTGCCGGCTGTGATCTTACTGGTCGGCACCTTGTTCATGGGCGGTTTGGAAACCGGTTGGACGGGCTATCCCCCGCTTAGCTCAAGGGCGCCATTGGGCACGCAGTGGTTCTTACTCGGCGTGTATTTCATCGGTTTCTCCTCGATTTTTGGAGCTCTGAATATCATTGCAACGGTGATGAAACTGCGTGCAAAGGGAATGACCTACTTCCGCATGCCGATCTTTGTCTGGACGGCTGCGGCAACGGCTTTGATTGCTCTGACGGCAACTCAGTTGATTGGTTTGTCTTTCCAGATGGTGATGTTTGAGCGGTTGTTTGGAATGGCTTTCTTTGAGCCCGCCAAAGGTGGTAATCCGATCCTATTCCAACACCTTTTCTGGTTTTACTCCCATCCCGCTGTTTATGTCTTTGTCCTAACCGGCTTGGGTGTGATTAGTGAGCTGTTACCGGTCTTTGCCCGCAAGCCGCTGTTTGGCTATCGTTGGGTGGCGCTTTCTTCCTTTGGCATTGCTCTGGTTGGGTTTTTGGTTTGGGCACATCACATGTTTACCTCGGGTATGGAGCCCTACTTGCGCGTGCCGTTTATGTATAGCACCTTACTAGTCGCCGTTCCAACAGGTGTGAAATTCTTTAGTTGGGTGGCTACCATCTGGGAAGGGAAGCTATCCTTTGAGACGCCAATGCTCTTTGTTTTAGGCGCCATTTCGATCTTCCTGCTGGGTGGATTAAGTGGACCGCCCAACGGTGTGGTTGCTACGGACTTGCATCTACAAGATACCTATTGGATCGTGGGACATTTCCATGCCACCATGTTTGGAGGCTTTCTGTTTCCTTTCTTGGCAGCAATTTATTACTGGTTCCCCAAAATCACCGGTCGCATGTACAACGAGACCTTGGGGAAAATCCACTTCTATCTCATGTTGCCGGCTTTTTACGTGCAGTCGCTCGGCCAGATGCAGGTTGGCCTTTTGGGAATGCGCCGCCGCATTGCGGACTACGACCCAGCCTTGCAGATCGACTTTAGTCATCTCCTGATTACGTTAGGCGGATATGTGATCGGTTTATCACTCATTATTGCCTTCATTAACCTGGCTTACAGTGCGGCAAGGGGAAAGGTGGTGACGACCAACGTATGGCGTTCCCGATCGCCCGAATGGACGCTTTTGCCCTCGCCAATCCCGGCGCACAACTACCCTGAGCCGATTGAGGCGGTTGGCGAACCTTACGACTATGGTTTGCCCGGCGCGGTTTATGTTCGCACGGCTTCTACTGCACCACTGAGGGACGAGGGCGAAGCTGCTCTGCCACCCGATGCTGCAGTTGCTCCTGCAGACTGAGAGATTAGGAGGAACTTAGAATGGAAAAGGACATAGAACAACGCAAAAAACAGGCTTACGGAGTCGGGCTAAGCGTCTTTATTCTGCTTGGCTTTTTGACCATTGGGGAGTATTTTCTGGGCAGTATTGCTGCCACCTGGTGGGTGCCGTTGATAGGGGTTGCTCTTATCAAGGCGTTCTTTGTGGTGCGCGATTACATGCACCTTGGTCGTCTCTTTGTGGCTGTAGAGGAGGAAGAATGACAACGCACACAGGTATCACCCATTCCTATCGGGAAAAGTTGGCGATCAATCGTTTGGGCTTGTGGCTTTTCATCCTTTCCGATTCCTTTGTCTTTGGCGGGTTATTGGTCAGCCGCTTTTATCTGCTCGGTACTCAGTCGCGCCCCCATCTCGATCAGGTGGTTGGATTTGTGGTTACAGCTATGCTATTGACCAGCTCCTTCTTTATGAACCGCGCTGAGATTGCAATGGCGCACGGCGATCGTAAAGCCTTCTTGCGCAATACAGCGATCACCCTGTTTTTAGGGGTTGCATTCCTAGTGGGCGTTGTGGGTGTCGAGTGGCAGATTGCACCGTTTGGAACGGCGGATGGTGCTGCGGCTTCTATTTTTTACACTTTGACCGGCTTTCACGCCTTCCACGTCCTAACTGGGGTGATCTTCTTGGCTGTCGTCTTGCGCAATGGTGCACGTGGTTTGTACTCACCTGAAAGACACTGGGCAGTGGAAGCGGCAGCCGTCTATTGGCACTTTGTGGATGTAGTGTGGATCTTCTTCTACCCGGCCTTGTATTTGATCGGTACACCCTTACCTTGAGTTAGACGGGATACACAGTGAGCAAGATGGCAAAGCAGAAAGTTTGGCTGATCGGTGGACTTTTGGGGTTGCTCCTAATCCTCATGGGGGTAGGATTTGTTCTGCGTCCTCACACTTATCGAGGAACGTTGATCGAGCCACCTTTGCCAATGGCGGATTTTCGGCTTACCGATCAATATGGCTCGGATTTTCGCCTGTCTGATCTCAAAGGGCGTGTGGTATTTGTTTTCTTTGGTTACACCTATTGCCCGGATGTCTGTCCGATCACGTTGGCTACATTTAGGCAAGTCAATGCTAACCTTGCTGAACAAGCCGAAAAAGTGCGATTCGTTTTCATCACAGTTGACCCTCAGCGCGACTCTCCAGAAGTGCTGGCAAGACACTTGCGAAACTTCGATCCGCAGTTTGTTGGGTTGACCGGAAGCGAAGAAGAGCTTGCTAAAGTGTGGAAACAATTTGGAGCATTTCGCCAAATTCGCCAAGTGGAAGGTTCGGAAAACTATCTGGTTGATCATACGGCACGAATTTATGTCTTGGATGCCGAACAGAATCTCATCCTAACCTATCCTTATGACATTGGCGTAAAGGTTTTACTGGAGGATATCCGCCAATTGCTGAAGGGAGTCAGATAAATGTCCAAATCCTTTCGCCCCTATGTCAAACGGTTTGGCATTGTCCTTCTGATTGCCATAGCCTTCGTGGCGGTGTTTAACGAAGCAATGTACTTCTTACAGCGCGATGAACGCGATCGGCCGCCAAAAACTGTGGAGTTGGTCATTCCGAACGGCACTGCGGAACGTATTGCCCAAGGTGAGGAAGAGATTGATCTTCCAGAGGGAATGACTTTTGTGGTCGGGGATGTGCTGCTGGTGCGCAACGAGGATGTTGTGGATCATCAACTCGGTCCGCTTTGGATTCCTGCTGGGCGCTCGGCCAGTCTTCGTTTCGATACCTCTGACAAATTAGCTTACCAATGCAGTTTTGTGGTCGGGAATTATTTTGGGGTGGATGTCTTGAAGCCGACTACCTGGACTAGTCGCTTTTTGGCTTTGGCAATGGCGGCGCCAACCTTGGCAATGCTCTTGTTTGTCTATAGCCTGGTGGCGCTGCCGATAAAATCAGCAGAGGGAACTAAGCTTGCTAATGTGGTTAGCGAGGGTCAAAAATGAGCCATTTGCTCTCGACCAAAGCGGTAGTCAATAAACCAAAAAGCGCTCATCGCCAATTCGCAAGTTTACGGTTCTGGATAACTTCTTTTCTCGTGCTGCTTGCGGTTGGGGTGCTGATCCGTCTGGGAATTTGGCAGTTGGATCGGCTCGAGCAACGGCGAGCTTTCAACGCTCGGGTGCAAGCCCAGCTCCAGCAGCCTACTTTGGTTCTGGATGCAACGACTCTGCAAGAGAATCTCTACGGGATGGAATATCGCTCGGTTCTCGTTCAGGGTGAATATGATTTTGAGCATCAGGTTGCTCTGCGAAATCAAGCCTATCAGAATCGCTGGGGCGTCGCCTTGCTCACTCCACTGAAGGTTGCAGGTAGCGATCTTGCCATCATGGTCAATCGCGGCTGGATTCCCGGAGAGGATTTCCTGAGCGGCAATTGGTCGGATTTCGATCAGCCTGGGCAAGTAACCGTCATAGGTGTGATTCGGCGCGCTCAATCTAAGCCGGATTTTGGACGGCGTAGCGATCCCATCCCATCGCCCGCTGATCCGCCATTGCGAGCTTGGAATCTCGCCAATATCGGGGCAATTGCCCAACAAATTCCCTATCCCATTGTCCAAGACGTTTACATCCAACAGACCGAGGGGGAAGGTGCATCTGCCCATTTGCCCGTCCCTGCCACACTTGAACTTGACTTAAGCGAGGGGCCGCATTTGGGATACGCTTTGCAGTGGTTTACCTTTGCAGCCATTGTGGCTATCGGCTATCCGATCTTGATTCGACGAAGGATGAGAGCATGAATCAAACCAATCCGATGCTTTGGGTTGCCCTATTCGTCTTGCTTTGCGCGCTGGGGTTTGTCCTCCGCCAGCTTAAAGCCTTGACGGTTCGTCTAAATCTTGCTTACTCCACGCCTTTTGGGCGTTGGACACTCCTGATGGTGGCTGGCTTAATCGCCATTCTTGGCAGCGGCGGTTTGATTGCCCATTTTGACCTTGCTTCTGTTTGTTTGAGTTGGCCGTTCTGCTTGCCTGATCAATGGTTCCCGCTCAGCCCGTTCCAGTGGGTGAACATGGCTCACCGCTTCCTCGTCTTGATGATCGGAGTAGCTTGGTTATTTTATTGGCAGCGCGCTTTTACCACTTATCGAGAAAAGACATCCATCGTTGTTCCAGCCACCATTGTAACGGTCTTGTATTTATCCCAAGCGATGCTGGGCAAGCAATTGGTGGAAGGATTTCCAACATACTTAGTTGTGCTTCATCAGGTAACATTTCTGGGTATTTGGATTGCTGCAATCGTTCTAACCATCGGGGTAGGCCGAGCAGGGCTTGTTCTTGAAGATGAAGTTTTGCGCATGCAGTCCAATCGCTGGCAGTGGTCTGCCCTGAAGGACTTTTTGCTATTGACCAAGCCCATCGTAGTCGCCTTGCTGTTAGTCACCACCTACGCCGGCATGGTGGTTGGGGGGCAGCGTTTTCCTTCTCTCTCTTTGACCTTTTGGACTTTGATAGGCGGCTTTCTGGCAGCGGGGGGAGCGGGTGCTGTGAACCAATACCTTGACCGCGAAGACGACCAAAAGATGCAGCGCACCCAGAAACGCCCGATCCCGGCTGGCAGGCTCACTCCAGCCCAAGGCTTAGCCTTTGGGGTGGGAATTTCTCTGCTTTCCTTTTACCTGATGGTTGCAAAAGTTAATCTTCTGGCAGCCATTCTGAGTTTGGTTGGCTTTTTCTATTACGTGGTGATTTATAGCCTTTGGCTCAAGAAAGCCACTCCTCAGAACATCGTCATCGGCGGAGGGGCGGGGGCAATTCCGCCCTTAGTGGGATGGGCAGCAGCTACGGGCAGTCTGCAGCTTTCCGCTCTTTTTCTGTTTGGGGTGATTTTTATGTGGACACCGCCTCACTTTTGGGCTTTGGCGTTGGTGCGGCGCAGTGATTATGCCCGTGCCGGTGTTCCGATGTTGCCGGTTGTGCGCGGCGAGGAGGAAACCCGGCGGCAGATCTTTGTCTATACAGTTGAACTGGTCGGTTTGACCCTCCTCTTGCCGTTATTTGGCTTGGGCGGTGTATTCACCTTGATTGGATCAATCCTCTTGGGACTCTGGTTGCTTTCTGCAGCCTGGAAAGTCTGGAAAAAAGAAGGCAACAAAGTTGCATGGAAAATGTATCGTTACTCTAGCATGTATTTGGCTTTCTTGTTCCTCGTTTTGATGGTTGATGCGGTTATGTAAAAGGCAAGGCCTGAATCCTTGCGCGTATTCCGAACTGAACCCGATGAATTTTTCTGCCAAATCTGCGTCATCTGTGGATTTTTTACCGAGTTGAACCGCTGCGGACCGAATTACTTCCGATTGGCAGGGTCCATAAGCCATTCCTGAACGTTTAGACATCCCTTTCCATCCGGGGGTTTTAGGCTAATGTAAGAGCCATCGTCACGCATTTGGCGGGCACAGGAGTTATCCTCGATGTATATCTCTAGGATTTTCTTTAAATAAGCGTGGTGTAGGGGATCTTCAATTGGGAAAATTACCTCAACGCGGTGATCGAGATTGCGGGTCATGAGATCGGCGCTGCCGATGTAAATTTCTTCTTTGCCATTATTGCGGAAAAAATAAATACGGCTATGTTCCAGAAATCGCCCTAAGATGCTGACCACCCGAATTTTTTCGCTATAGCCTTTGACGCCCGGCACAAGCGTACAAATGCCACGCACAATCAGATCGATTTGAACGCCAGCTTGAGAAGCCTCATAAAGTAATTGAACAATATGCGGGTCGGCAAGAGAGTTCATCTTGAAAATGAGCTGGGCTTTTTTGCCATTTTGGGCATGTTGAATTTCTCTCTTGATCAACTCTTCTATTTTCTGGCGCAGGTTGACCGGCGAAACCAGGAATTTTAAGTACTCTTGTTTGGTCGAGTAGCCGGTCAGGTAATTGAACAAGTCGGTGGCATCAATGCCCATTTGCTCATCACAAGTTAGCAAGCCAATATCTTCGTAAACTTGGGCGGTAATGGCGTTATAGTTTCCGGTAGCGAGGTGAAGATAGCGCCGAATTCCCTCTCTTTCTTGACGGATAACCATGGCAACTTTACAGTGAGTTTTCAAGCCGATCAAACCATAAACCACGTGGGCGCCAACTTGCTCCAAGCGCTGTGCCCACTCAATGTTGCTCTCTTCGTCAAAACGCGCTTTTAGTTCGACCAACACGGCAACTTGTTTCCCGTTTTGGGCGGCTTCAATTAGCGCTTCAACAACTGGGGAATTTTTCCCAACCCGATAAAGGGTCTGCTTGATTGCCAAAACATGCGGGTCACGCGCTGCAGTTTGGAGGAATTCGATCACCGGCACAAAGGAATCATATGGGTGGTGTAAAAGGATGTTTCCCTCCCGAATGCGCTCAAAGATCAAGGCGTTCTGGTGAGCGTGGAGTAAGCGCTTGGGAAGATGGGGTTTGTAGGGGGCAAATTTCAGTTCTGGGGCATCCACTTCATCGTAAACCTGTTTGAGCGAGGAGAGCGAGAGAGGCTGCCCGATGGTATAGACATCAGTGAGCTTGCATTCGAGGTTTTGAACTAAAAGGTCACGGATGTTTTTAGGCATCTCGCTGTCGATGGCCATCATGACAACCGAGCCGAACTTGCGCGAGAGCAAATTTTCCTTCATGGTTTCCAGCAGATCGTCGGCTTCCAGCTCTTGAATTTCGATGTCGGCATCGCGAATAACGCGGAAAGGATGCACTTCGACAACCTCTAAGCCGGGGAAGAGTTGACTGAGCTGAGCGGCGATCAGTTGATCGAGCCAAATGTAGTAATAGTGTTTGATGCTCTTAGTTGGCTGCGACACCTTCACCGTATGACGGCCAACTGAAAGCAGGGGCGGTAAGAGACTGGGAACTTTTACTCTGGCAAACTTCTCGCGCCCTTTCTTGTCGTGGATGACAACGGCCAGATTGGTGCTGAGATTGGATATGTGAGGAAACGGATGGCCGGGATCAAAGGCGAGCGGGGTGAGAACAGGGAAAACAATATTGAAAAAATATGCGTCGGCGCGTTTGCGTTGGGCATCCGTTAGTTTGTAGTAATCCATGATATGGATGCCATTTTCGTTCAAGGCTGGCAGCAATTCTTTTCGATAAAGGCGCTGAGCCAGACGGTACAGTTCGAGCGACTTTTTCCGAATGGCAATCAGTTGTTCCTTGGGAGTTAAGCCGTCGGGCATCACATCTAAGACCTGCAATTCTACCTGTTCGCGAATGCCCGAAACGCGCACCATGAAGAATTCATCCATGTTTGAGCCGAAGATTGAGAGGAATTTCAGGCGCTCAAGCAAAGGGTGAGTAGGGTTTTCAACTTCTTCTAAAACGCGCCGTTGAAACTCTAATAGGCTTAGCTCACGGTTAAGATAAACTTCTGGGGTAAGGGGAATGGCTTCAACCATTTCTGCGAGATTTTAGGACATAGCAATCAATTGGGCTGGGGTCAAAAGCCATTCAAGCGTGGCATAACCAGCAAAATCCAACTGTGAGAGGGTTAGGCAACAGAGCCCACCTTTTTTCATGGTGATGCTCGCCGCAGCATTTCCACAAAGCAAAGCACCAATCAATTCACTCAAATAGGGTTCATGGCCCACACACACAAGGTTATCAATATTGGGGTATTGCGCTGAGATTTCTTCAAAAAGAGCCTGTGGGTCGCCAAACGGGGTGAGGTTTTCGTTAAGCACGAGTTGAGCTTTGCTGATCTTCAACTCTTCGCAGAAAATCTCCGCTGTTTGCTGGGCGCGGGTGTAGGGACTAGAAACGACCAGATCGAAGGCTAGGCGCAAGCGCTGAATGCCGCCACAAATGCGCCGAAATTTGTCTTTTCCCTCTTTGGTCAGCGGACGTAAGCTGTCATCAGGGTATTTTACCGGATCGCGCACATCGGCAATGGCATGACGTAAAAGATAGAGTTTCATCATTTCCCTCTCTATGGAACGAAATCAACCTGAGACCCTTGCACTGCATTACGCTTCTTGTGCTACCTTGATTTCCTCTTCTGCCCCTTTTGCGGAAGGCACACCTGCCTTGCGGCGGGGTTTTTTGCCTGTTTGAGAAGCGGTCGTTGCTTGCCACGGGAAAGGCTTTGAAGGAGAGGCACGCCAGAATTGGAAGAGTTCGTCTTTCTTTCCTAGGTACGCTTGAATGGTTTGAGTGTGTCGATTCTGGTAATGCTCAATTGCTTCGCTAAAATTGTGTCCGTTTTTCTTGGCGGCAAGCGTGTTCAGGGTCGAGAGCAGGACTTCGACATCTTGGATATTTCCCATTAGGGTTTGATAATCATGCATGGCGCGCAAATTATCTGGGGGGAAATCGGCGATGAAAGGATAGACGCATTCGATCATATAGCGGAATTTCTTAAAGCGCACTCGGACGCGATGAATGGTTTGAGGGATAGCTGGGTCAATTTGTTTGAAACGTTTCAATACACTGGCGTAGACATCGTCGAGCGTCTGAAAGAGAGACTCGGCGAGGGCGCTATCCTCCGCAGTTTTTCGCATTGCCTTTTGCACCGCAGTGAGGCGTTTTTCAAGGGTATTAAGTTTATAGCTTTGGACGTTTTTTTGGGCGGCTTGTAGCAGACGTTTTTCTCGCTTGGCGAGGAATTTTTGGAACGTTGCCAAACTGGGCATCTCTTGCACCTGTTGCCCAACCTCTAGGAGCATCACTTGCGTATCTCGCAAGTCGTCATAACTATCAAGCTGGTCCTTGAAAGCTAGGAGCAGTTTTTGAACCGGCGCGCCGGTATAAAGGAGCCCCGTGAGGTCAAGGAGAGCTAGCAGGCGCCGCGTTGCCACACGTAGGTCGTGAACAGCCTCCTCAGAAAACTCAGCCCGACAGCGGTTGAGTTCTTGGTTGTACTTCTCCCAACGAGCTTGAAGTGAAGTTGAGAGTTGCTCTGTGATAGATTGTTCAGCTTCCATTCCAAACCTCCACAGTCAATTGAACGCCAAATACATCCTGAAAAAGAGATTTTCTTTTCTCAACCCACCATTTTTCTAGCAGCAACGGATCAGAGCTGACCAGGATGAGCTTCCACTGGCTACCATGCTGCTCGAGGATCAGATCGTGAAGGCGGGCTGTATGGCTAATATCAAGCGCATCGGCAAGCTCCATCAAGGCACATAATTTGGAAACGATGGCGCGCTCACTTTGCGATAAGGACTTAAACACATCATCTGGGGTAGCAAACGAATCCTTACGGTGATAACGGACAACCGTGGCGAGGATCTCTTGTTCTTTTGGAGAAAGGCCGACCAAAGGGGTATTCATGAGGATGTAATAGCCATGTTTGTCATGATCGATCGTGTTAATAAAGTGTCCAATGTCGTGCAGGAGTGAGGCGGCCTCTAGGATAAGGAGTTCTTTTTCGGTGAGATTATGGAGGGATAGCGACTGTAGGAAGAGACGACTGGCAAAGTTTGCCACAAAGCGCGCGTGCTCTTCGTCAAACTTGTATTTTTGTCCTAGCTTAATCGCTGAGGTGAACACCTGCTCGCGGCGTGGTTTGGGAGGTCCTCGGAAGGTGCTTCCCAATTCCAATAGTAAGCCGTCTTTTAATCCGACCTCAGGGGTTTGGATTGTTTTAGATTGTGCTATGTTTGCGATCATGCGTAAGACGACCGCCGCAGGGAGGAGGACATCTGCTCGATCGGGCCTAAGGTGCAGTTTCTGAATTCGCTCATCCAGCGACATCCGCTGAAGCATTTCGATGAGTTTTTCGATTTCGGTAATTGTAATACAATCTTCTCGGTCGCCTTTGAAAAGCCGCTTGTGCAATTTGCCCATCTCTTCAGCGTTGCCGCCGGTAGCTATGGTGAGATCGATGCTCTCGTTCCCAATTTGGGATTGAATGCGACGGCGAACTTTATCGGTGTACTCACTGACCAGTTGATTGAAATTGAGGCTGCCGTTGCTTCCTTCTAGTTTGGTCAACAAACGCACCGTTCCGAGGGCGTAACTTTCGACCGATAACACGTTCTCGTTGGATAGGGTGACTTCAACACTCCCACCTCCAATATCAATCAACAGCGCGCGCTTGCCTTTGAGATCGATCACCCTCTGAACAGCTAAGTGAATGAGGCGAGCTTCTTCGATTTCGCTAATCACTTCGACTTGAAAGCCGGTTTGAGAAGCGATGCGATCGATGAGAATATGGCTGTTGGCAGCTTCGCGCATAGCGCTGGTGGCAACGGCGCGGACTACTTTGACATCAAAAACTTGGGCAAGGTTGCGGAAGCGGTGGAAGGTGCCGACTGCCATCTGAATTGTCTCTTCGGTAAAGTAGCCTAAGGTAAAGGCATCTTTGCCAAGCCGAATGGGGACACGGGTGTTTTCGACAATTTCTAGATTGCCCTGACTCTCTAGGCGAGCAACCGCCATCCGAATCGCATTTGAGCCGATATCAATTGCCGCCAGATGCTCGTGCATGGGAATTTCGTGCAGTTCGTTGACAGAAGCTATTCAAAATTTTCCTCTTAAGTGTTAAAAAAATTATAACATTTTGTATCCGGTTGTTTGTTTTATGGTTTCTTAATGATGTTAATATTCGATGATGTTATGGTGATTTTAACTTAACAACATAAACTTCCTTAAGTGAAAAGAGTAGTAAAATAAAGCGCGTTGCCTTTACTCAAGGCATATACCTCTTGCGAGGATAAGTAATAGGTACCAATTTCGCAACTCTCTAGAGAATATCATCGTAAATAGTCTGTTATCGCAGTCGTTGTGTATGCCAAAGTTTTAGCACAACTCTTTGCCATTGTGCTATAGAGCTTTACCTTCGAAAATTCTTGAGTGCAAATTACGAGCTCAATCAAATGATGATTGTGATTTATAAAAACCTGATCCGCCGCAAAATTCGCACGCTTCTGACCATGCTAGGGATTGCCATTGGCGTGGCAGCGATTGTTAGCTTGAGAGCCTTAGCCGATGGCTTCAGGATGGGATATACCGCTTTGTTGAGTGGCAGCCAAGCGGATTTAGTGATCAGCCAACCGAATGCGTTTGATCTGAGTATGAGCTCAATTGATGAAGCCTTACAGGCAGAATTGACGGCAATGCCCGAAATTGCGCAGGTTAGCGGCATGATCCAAGGCTATTCTGAAGCAGAGGGACAGCCTTTCTTCTTCGTTTTTGGTTATCCGCAAGATAGCTTTGTCTTAAGCCGCTATGTGATCAAGGATGGTAGTCCAATCCAGGCGGTTAAGTCAAAATCCTTACGTGGCCGACCGCTCCTGCTTGGTTCAGCCGCCGCAGAGGTACTTAAGAAGTCTGTAGGCGATTCTCTGCGGGTGGGTGGAGTTGTTTTTCGCGTGGTCGGAATATACGAAACCGGGGACGCCATGGAAGATGCTGGCGCGGTAATGCTGCTGGAAGATGCTCAACAGCTATTGGGAAAGCCGCGCCAAGTGAGCTTGTTCTATATCAAACTAAAAGACCTTTCCCTGCGGGAGCGGGTCATTCAACGCGTGGAGCGCCGTTTCGCGGATCTTTCCATTGGCGGCGTAAGCGATTTAGCCGAGCAGACCTCCATGGCAGATTTCTTTGAGGGATATGTTTGGGTGATTAGTAGCCTAGCGATAATCATCGGGGGAGTGGGAATGATGAATTCTCAGTTAATGTCTGTTTTTGAGCGCACGCGCGAGATCGGCGTCTTGCGGGCAATGGGATGGCGCAGGGGTAAAATTTTAGGGATGATTTTCGGTGAAGCAATCTTGGTCTGTCTAGGGGGAGGGGTTTTAGGCTCTCTTATCGGAGTGTTGTTGATTTATCTCTTATCCAATACCACCACGTTTTTTGGTGTCAATCTCTCTACTTTAGGACCCAGTCAGTTTATTACCGCCTTTGTAGTGGTCATGATTCTGGGGATTACGGGTGGGCTTTACCCGGCTTGGCGGGCAGCCCAATTGCAGCCTATTGAAGCCTTGCGCTACGAGGGTGGTGGATCGGGAAGCAAAACGCGTCGCTTCCCTGTGGGTGGGATGACTTTGCAAAGCCTGTGGCAGCGTGCTACCCGCACAGGGCTAACGCTGCTTGCCATTGCCCTAACGGTCGGTGGCATTATGGCTATGGAGGCGGTCATTCGGGGAGCGTTCAAGGAGATGGATACCATGATCCTAGGCACCCAAGCGGAGATCATGTTGCGTCAGGCAAATGTCTCGGATACCAGTTTTAGCGCCATCGATGAGGAAATCCTGGCTAGAATCGCTGCCTTACCGGAGGTTCAGGCGGTCAGCGGCTTAATTTTCACGGCGGTTACCATGCCTGAGGCAGGCGGGTTTTTCATCTTGCAGGGATATGCTCCGAATGAATTTTCCATCCAGCGTATTAAAGTTGTCGAGGGTCAACCCTTAACCACCAATCACCAAATTGTGGTCGGGCGGATGATGATGGAGACCTTGGGCAAGAAAATCGGCGATACCCTTGAGCTAAGCGGAGTAAGATTTCGAATTGTTGGTATTTACGAATCGAAAATCAGTTGGGAAGAGCTGGGAGGGGTGATCACATTGCGGGATGCACAAAGCTTAACCGGGCGACCGCGAAAAGTGACCATGGCGGCAGTAAAAGTGCGCGATCCGAAGACTGCCGAGCAACTGGTGGGGCGCATTAACCGTCAATTTGCGGATGTCCATGCTACCCTCAGCACGGAATTTTCTAGCCAGATGCCAGACCGCAAATCAGCCGAAGTGATGCTGAATGCCATCTCATTCTTGGCGATTTTTGTTGGGGGCATTGGGGTCTTAAATACGATGTTAATGGCGGTTTTTGAGCGCACCCGCGAAATTGGCGTCTTGAGAGCACTGGGTTGGCGCAGACGAAGGGTTTTAGGAATGATACTAAAGGAAGCCCTGGTTCTAGGGTTGCTAGGAGGATGCGCGGGGATCGTCGTTGCCTTCATTCTGGCTATTGGTTTGAGTCAAGCGCCTTTGGTAGGCGGATTATTGACGACCGTTTGGGAATGGGATATTTTTGCCCGTGCTTTAGGAGTAGCCATCACGTTGGGCATCCTGGGCGGTATTTACCCTTCTTATCGTGCCACTCGCCTGCAGCCGGTCGAGGCGTTGAGATACGAATAATCAAATGAGCCGAATCTTTCTGAGGAGGAAGATATGACACTTTCTAAAAAAACCTTATGCTTCCTGATTTTGATCGGGTTTCTATCTGGAATACTGGCGGGTTGTGGTCAACAAGGGTCAACGCCAACGGCGGCTGAAGAGGTTATCCTCAATACCAACCCTGTTGTCAGTGCCACCGGGATTGTTTTACCGCTGAAACGCTCCACCCTTAGTGTCACTTTTCCGGGGGTGGTTGCCGAAGTGTTGGTTGAAAGAGGGGATGTGGTTGAAGAAGGGCAGGTTTTACTGCGCCTCAAGGGCAAAGAGGAGCTTGAAGCCCAAGTGGCCCAAGCGCGCGCCGAGGTGCTCTCTGCTGAACAGGCGCTGGATGATCTCTATAAGAACCACGATTTAGCTTTGGCAACTGCCTTGCAGGCTTATTACCTCGCCAACAACGCTGTAAAAGAAGCGCAGTATCAGTTGGATAACTTCACCGTTCCGGTCAATCAAAAGGGCCTTTCTGCAGTGGAAGCTGTCAAAGTCATGAAAGAACGCTTAGACGCTGCCACGGCGGCTTTTCAACCCTACCGCAACGAATCCGAGCAGAACGAGACGCGCAAAAAACTGAAGGAAAAACTTGACGAAGCGCAGGCTGATTACAACGCTGCTGTCAAGCGCTTGACCTACGAATTTGCCTTACAAGAAGCACTGGCTAAACTCGCCAAGGCAGAACGGGATTATCTCACCCTATCCCAAGGCCCCGACCCAGATTTGGTTGCCCTCGCTGAAGCGCGGTTGGCAACCGCCAAAGCCGCTTTAGCTGCTGCCGAAAAGAAACTTGCCGATTTGGAGATCAAAGCTTTATATGCCGGCACGATCAGTGAAGTCTATGTGCGCGAGGGGGAATGGGTGGCTCCCGGCCAGCCAATCTTAATCTTGGCTGATTTGGGTCATTTGCGGGTTGAGACCACCGACTTGAATGAAATCGATGTGGCGCGGGTAAAGATTGGCGACAAAGTCGTTATTACCTTTGATGCCTTGCCGGATGTTGTTGTCAATGGCAAGGTTGTCTTGATTTCCCCTAAAGCCTCCGAAGGTTCTGGAGTCAATTATACGGTTGTAATCGAGATGGATGAGACGCCCGCGCCTTTGCGCTGGGGCATGACCGCCTTTGTCGATATCCAAGTGGAAAAGTGATGGGGAGGCGCTTTGCATGGAACAAGACCAGCAATTCATTGTAGAAACCGTTGACTTGACCAAAGTTTACGGAGATGGGGAACAAATTTATGCTCTAAACGGAGTGAATTTGCGCATTGCTGCGGGAGAGCTGGTGTCCGTCATGGGACCGAGCGGCAGCGGGAAGAGCACTTTGCTCAACCTGCTTGGCGCCTTGGATGTACCAACCAGCGGACAGGTCTTGATCAACGGGGAAGATTTGGCTTCGATTCGGGATAAAGACCGCTTTCGGGCAAAGACGGTTGGTTTCGTCTTTCAATTGCATAATCTCATCCCTACCTTAACCGCCAGAGAGAATGTTGAAATCCCGATGATGGGATACTATTCCGCGAATGAACGGAAAAGCAGAGCATTCCAGTTACTTGAGATGGTCGGCCTTGCCGAGCGTGTCAATCACCTCCCAGCTCAGCTATCGGGAGGACAAAGGCAGCGCGTTGCAATTGCTCGGGCTTTAGCCAATGACCCGCTGATTGTGCTAGCCGATGAGCCAACCGGAAATTTGGATTCCCAAGCCAGTTTAGACTTGATGCGCTTGATCGCCGAGCTAAATCGGACTAAGGGAATAACCTTTATCGTGGTGACCCATGATCTGGCGATTGCCCGTCAGACCCGCCGAGTGTTGGCAATGGCAGATGGCAAAATTGTGCGCGAAGATATTATCGGTTCCCCGTTGGAGGAGGACCTGAAGATTTGGCGTTATTCGGGGTTAGGACGGCGCATTTTTGAGGGGCAACTTGAGGAATTGCAGATGTTTAATCTCAAGCCCAAACAACAAAAAGCAATCCGCAAACTGCTTGAATTAGCCGAGCGATCTTAGAGGATGCTGTCGAGACTTTGGGCACCAAGCCATAAAGTCCGCTCAAAAGGATATTCTTCGCTTATTGCTTGGGATCTTCTTGCCTTTAAGGTGATTTTCTTAGCAATATGCTTCTCGCTGCGATCGAGATGACGCGTTGCTCGCCTTACTTCAAGGGACAAGGCAAGCCTGTCATTTCGACGAGCGCAGCAAGGAGAAATCTGAAGGGCTTCTCGCTACGCTCGAAGTGACATATGAAGGTGCTGTGCTCGAAGTGACACGGGCTGAAGCCCATGTTACGGCAATCTGCTTGGCGGTGTTTCTCCACCGCAGTAGCGTAAGCTTTAGCTTGCGCCGAGAAGCACGGGCGGAAGGCCCACGTTACGGCAATCTGCTTAGTGGTGTTTCTCCACCTTAGCGTGAGCTTTAGCTTGCGCAGAGAGGCACGGACTGAAGCCCATGTTACGACAATCTTTTTGAAGTTGGAGTAGAACTTCTTAATCCTCTAATCTCTTTGTCCATTTCTTGCGGCTTTGGTGTGCTTGAACGGTTCCCTCACCCCCGGCCCCTCTCCCGGAGGGCGAGGGGAGCAGCCCTCACCCCCAACCCCTCTCCCGGAGGGCGAGGGGAGCAGCCCTCACCCCCAACCCCTCTCCCGGAGGGCGAGGGGAGTTTCTCCCTTCGCTCTCAGCCAAATTTGCTGTTCCGAAAAGAGCGCTAATTTGATCGTTCGTTTCGGCTTTTGTCATTTCGACGAGCGCAGAGAGGAGAAATCTTAAGGACTTCTTCTCGCTTTGCCGAAGTGATGCGCTAAACGGGGCAAACCTATGCTTTGTAGGACAACTCATTGAGTTGTCCTACAACTTTTGCGTGGACACATCTCCAATTATATTTGACAAATTTGGTATAAGATGTTATATTATGGGAAGATTTTGTTATTAATCACATAATATAACAAAAGGCTATGAACCCAAGACAACGACTCGTTCTAGAAAGACTTTCCCAGCAGGAAGTCCTGACCATCGCCGACCTTGCCCAGGAGTTATCGGTCTCGAAGATGACTATCTATCGCGATCTGGAGGCTTTACAGCAAGTCGGCTTGATCCTCAAACGGCATGGCAAAATATTTGCCACAGCTAAACTGAAGGGGGAGGATGCGACCCATTGCCAGATGTGCAATCGAAACATTGCTGCGCAAAATTTATTTACCCTAATCACACAGGAAGGGCGAAAGATTTCCTTTTGTTGTCCTCACTGCGGCTTGTTAGCTTATGGGTATCGGCAAGATGTGTGGCAATCCTTGGCAACTGACTTTCTACATGGTCATGTCATTAGCGCTTGGCAAGCCTATTTTCTGGTTGAACCAGAATTGCGGATTTGTTGTTCCCCGAGCGTGTTAGCCTTTGCTTCTGAAGAGGAAGTCAAGAGATTCCAAAAGGGATTTGGTGGACATATCGAAACCATTCAAGCAGCCATTGAGTTTTTGACCCAAAGTGACATTTCTATGAAAAACTATCAGTCTAAACAAGGAGGATTCGATGAAAGAACAACTTAGATTGTCGTTAGCCCTAGCGATGGTATCCATTGTCCTATTCACTGCTTGCCAGTCATCGCACGGGGGTATGGAAGCCCATGAAGTTTGGGCGAGGACAGGCGTCAAGGATGGTAATGGGGCAGTTTATATGGTTTTACACAACCATTCCAACAGAGCCGATGAATTGGTTGGGGCAGCCTCAGATATCGCCCAAACCGTTGAGTTGCATAAATCTGAAGTTAATGATCAGGGTGTCATGGTCATGTTGAAACAGGACTCGATTCCGCTTTCGGCTAATGGCGAAATTGTGATGCAGCCAGGTGGTTATCATATCATGTTGATCGGGCTAAAACGCGATTTGAAAGAAGGGGACACCTTCAAAGTGACGCTAAAATTTAAGTCTAGCCCTGACCTTACGCTGGATGTAGCCGTTCGAGGTGGTGGGATGGAGATGCAACCGCATGGCGAACACGATCACGGCAGTGGTGAGCACGAACATGAGCATCCGATGAGCACGCCGACCCCGTAACGACCGACCGGTTTATTTCACGATCACACGAGTGCCAAAACCGCGCCGCTCCCAATCGCGGCGCGATTTTATTGGTAACTCATAGATCGGCGTAGTCCAGCGGAAGAGCCATTTTGCATCTTCGTTGCGCATATTAACGCATCCATGGCTCATCCATACGCCGAAGTTATTGTGCCAATAGGTGCCATGGAAAGCGACCCCTGTATCAACAAAAAAGCAAGTCCACGGTACACCTGGTAGTGAAAACCCCCCGCGTTCTTCGGCGTCAGGATTGCCAGTCACGCTTCCCATATGTTTGTTTGGCATCTTAGAGAAGATGCGAAATTCCCCTTTGGGTGTCTCGGTGGGTATCCCCTGTCGGGTAGGGTTCAGATAGGGAATGCCGGTAGAGACGCGGCAAGTGAACACAACTTCGCCATCTTCGTAAGCTCGCAAGGTTTGAGTCCGAATTTCTACCTCGACCAGTTTCTTGTGAGCTGGTACATCGGGGGAGAGAGGCGAATACTCTTCATCAGGGATTGGACGCAGGTGAATGGCAGGCACGTAATAAACCAGATACTGGGTTAATTCTGAGCTGATTTGGTACCAGGGTTGGCGGTCAGGACCTTCTACGACATCGGTGACCCAATGCAAAGTCTCGTAGTAAAGTGGGTAGGACTCCCATTTTTTCCAACCGTTTTTATATTCATAGGCAGTGGTGTAAGGGACGGTCACTTCACAGAGCTGTCCATGCTCTGGAACAGCGGATAAGGGCTGATTGAATTGAACGCGCACTTTTTGTACATGAGCCGAATGCAAGTAACCCCCCCAAACTCGATACCAGACCGGGTTGTGCGCCGGCCCTTTGGGAGAAATGACCTCTTCATAGATGTTGACGATTTGATCGCGATAACGCTTGCCGATAATCGGACTGTCATCGCGAGGTTGGCTATAGAGGTCTAATTGACGCGTCGCTATCCGGCCGAGGTTGCCGAACCCCGTCTCTTGGAAAAGGGAAGAAAGGGGTGAGAAAGCCAATCCACCCAAGCCAAGCAAGCTCAGGCGTAAAAATTCGCGTCGAGAGAATGAATTTCCGCTCATGTGGGGTTATTATATCCAGCTTACTTTGTTTGTGAAAGGTAACTGCCTCGCGGATGTGCACTCAAAAGTTGTTGGCAACATTGCTTTGTAGGACAACTCATTGAGTTGTCCTACAACTTTTGCGTGGACACGCCTCGCGGCTAGGGCTTTTCAAAATTCTTGTTTTTGAATTCGCATTTGTCATTTTGACGAGCGCAGCGAGGAGAAATCTAGAAGACTTCTTCTCGCTGCGCTCGAAGTGACAGGTCAAGCTGGCAAACTTACCCGAACTCACAGTATTCTAATTGACACACTGAGCCTCTAAAGGTACAATCACAACAAACTTGTGCTGGAGAGAGATGATGTCAACCAAAAACACTTTTCTTGCCATAATCTTCTTGCAGTTCATCCCCATTCTTCTCTATCCGCCGCGCACTCTTCTGAATGGTATTGGTGTAATTGTTGTAGTCTTGTTGTTCTTTGTCTTGCTAGGGTATGGTTTATGGCGCAGACGCCTTTGGGCTTTGACCATGAGTATCTTTGTTCAAGGCTTGAATATAATCGTTCGGTTTATGATGTTCTATCCGGCTGCAAAGACCCCGCAAGGGACGTGGAATGTTGAGCTAATCATCTTTACGGCAATTGGAATGCTCCTATCGGGCTGGATTTTGCTGCGCTTGGACCGACCGGATATTCGCTCGATGATCACAACGTAAGAGGGAGAGTTTGGGAAAAAATTTAGACCCCACTTGGTTGCCAGAATAACTTAGGCGTAGCTTTTGCTCATCTCTGCCTCTGGCTAAATAGCTAAGGTCGGTGGCGCGTGGCAAGTCGAAGACTCGCCACGCCAATTAGGGGATTTGCGCATCATGCTTTGCTTATCGGGAAGGCTCACGGGGTCCTTTCCTGAATTTAGGCGAATACCAAACGCTCATTGATTATTTTCGATTCTTTCCTTGATAATGCGCAAGAACACATCTACCACGGATGGGTCAAACTGCTTGCCGCGCTGGTTGAGGATATATTGGATGGCTTCTTCGGCATCCCAAGCTGAGCGATAGGGACGCCCGCTGGTTAAGGCATCCCAGACATCTACGACAGCGAATATGCGCGCTGCAAGAGGAATTTCTTCCCCTTTCAAGCCGCGCGGATATCCACTGCCATCCCAGTGTTCGTGGTGGCAATATGGGATGTCTAGTGCTGGACGCAAATACTCAATCGGCGAGAGCAGCTCGTAGGCATAAACGGGATGAAGACGCATAACTTCCCATTCTTCTTCGGTAAGCGGACCGGATTTCAAAAGGATTTGATCGGGAATTGCCATTTTGCCGATGTCATGCAAGCGAGCCCCCCGCCAAATATGAATGAGTTGTTCGTTGGGAATGCCCATTTCGGCTGCCATATGCAGAGTCAATTCGGTCACCCGATTGGTATGTCCGAGGGTTTCACGATCGCGCTGTTCCAGAGCCTTAGCCCACCCCTCTAGCGTTGCATCATAGGCTATGGATAATTCAAGGTTTGTCCTTTGGATATCCTCGAACAGTTGGGCGTTATCGATGGCAATTGCCGCTTGGTCGGCAAAAGCTTCAAAAAGGGCACGCCAATCTTCGGAAGGATTAAATTCGGCGCGATGAAAGACTTCGATCGCTCCCTTAAGTTGATCCTGAATAAGCAAGGGGGCAGTATGATGGGCGATAAATCCTTCCTCAATGCATAGTTTGGTTTTTGCTAACGGTGTGTTTACCCGATAGACATTCGGGACATAAATGGGCGTTTTCTGTAGCGCCGACTTGCTTATCTCTCCTTCTCCCATTCTTAGATGAGTGTCTTTGATGTAGTCTGTATAAAAGCCATCTCCTGCGATGAAGCTGAGCTGCTTGGTTTGAGGGTCAAAAATGTGGAGTGCAATGGCATCGACGCCGAGTTGGGGGCGCGCTTCTTGGGCAATAATTTGTAAAACAGCCCTCAGATCGTGGCGCTTGCTGATAGCTCGGTCGATTGTGTATAAAGAACTTAGATGTCGCAATTGTTTTTCGGTTTTTTCATGCAGGCTCGCTCGATGCAGCGCGTTCGCAACAATGTCTGCAATAGCCTCTAAAATGCGGAAATCTTGCTCGGAGATTTTACTTCGTCGGCAAACCAATAATTCGCCGATGCTATGGGTTTGATTGACTAAAGCTACGCCTGCCAGAAAGCGACAAGGGCAGGAAGACGAATCTTGGCAATTGGCATCTTTTTCGATCGAGATTGAGGACTGTTTCTCTCTTAGGATACGAATGCGTTCATTTCCGAATACATTCAGGAATTGGTCAATCTGCTGCCAATAGCCGCGCATGTTCTCGTAGAGAATGTGCTTCGTGGTGTGATCATATAGACGGATTGCTGCACAATCCATCTGTAGGCTGTTTAAGATGCGCTCAAGGGTGATGTCAACCATCTCGCTATGGCTTTTTGCATCCCGCATAGCGTAGCTCAAACTGGAAATGAGTTCAAGCTCGCGTAAGCGGTTGCGAGCTTCATCCAGAAGCCGAACGTTTTCTACAACCAAAGCAGCCGTGGCAGCAATCTGACTTAAGAAGTGCAAATCTTCCAGTGAAAAGGCGTTCTTTCGGGTACAGTTGTCTAGGGAAATGACACCAATGGCTTGATCGTGCAACAAGAGCGGGGCTGTAATGGCACTTTGCACTTGTACCATTTCTTCTATTTCGCCCTCATACCGAATGGAAGGATCATAGTGTGCATCTGGGATGATGAGCGGCTCTCGCAAACGAAAAGTTTTTGCGGAGTACCCTGAGGTGAGTGGGAAACTGACCTTCCAAATTCTTTCATCCTGATAGCCATATAAGGCGCGGATCGTCAAGCCATCGCCTTCACTGACTAAGATGCTTCCCTTCTCAGCGTTGGGGATGGCGTGAATGACGGCTTCAAGCAAGCGGCTGAGCATGGTGTCTAGGGTATCGTCCCCCTGAAGCGCTTGGTGAACCAGTTGGGTAGCTTGTTGCTCACGTTGGCGGCGCTTTTGCAAGCTGATATCCTGAATTACCCCCTGAGCCCGTAGGGTGTTGGATTGAGGGTCGAAAATCGGTAACGCCTGTTCTCGCAACCAAATTGTCTCGCCATTTTTGCAAATGAAGCGGTATTCCTGATCCCAGGCTGTTCGCTCGGATAAATGACGGTGGTAGGTTGAAATGGCTTGCGCTTGGTCAGCGGGGTGAATACGCTGAGTCCAAAGAGAGGGGTCATGGTGAATTTCCTGTGGGGTGTAGCCGCAGAGGTCGAGCACATTTGGGCTAATATATTCCGCTTGAAGCGCCCCTTGCGGGGTCATTTTAGCAACATAGACGACAACCGGCAAACGCTCAACGAGGTTTCGATAACGCTTTTCGCTCTGGTGAATTTGGGCACTGATTTCTTGGCGGTGAATGGCTGTGCCGATCAGGTTGGCAGCTAGGCGCAGAGCATCGATTTCAGAGCGGCTCCATGTCCGCGTGGTATGGCAATCGTCAAAGCCGACAAAGCCCCACCAATGGTCTATAACAAAAACAGGCACAACGACAAGAGATTGGATGCCTTGCGCACGCAAAAAGTCTTGTTCTGAGAGAGGGAACTCTGAAATTGAGCCATACAGGGCTTCATTCTGGCTGAGTTGATCAAGCCAACGGCCGAAGCCGTTCTCTCGCAAGGGCATATGTTGCAAAGCAGGGTTATCTATTTGCGGTATAACGTCAGCAGCAACCCATTCGTACAACTGGCTGACATAGACATCATCCTCGGATTGAGACTCGTCCTTCTTGAAGAGATAAACGCGGTCAACTTCCGTAGCAACCCCTAGAATAGCGAGGATATCTTGGATAGAGTCCTGCCAAGCATCCGCTTGCAGTAAACGCTCTGCCGCAAAACTTACCGCCGTGAGGATTGCCTCGCGCCGCTCAACGGCTTTTTCAGCCATCTTTCGCTCGGAAATATCGCGCACAACCGCAATCCCCATCCACTCATTGTCAATGGTCGTAAGAGAGAGGGAAACATCAATAGGGATGAGACCTCCATTTTTTGTACGGCATTCAAACTCTAGTTTAATCCCCTCTCCGCCAGCGATTGCGCTCTTAATCAGGGCATACCACCTCTCATCAACCCACCTTTGACGCTCCTCAGGGATGATCAGATGATCGACTACTTTACCGAGAGCTTCATCTTTGGTATAGCCAAAGATGCGTTCGGCTGCCTCGTTCCAGAGCTGAATCCTCCCGTGTAGGTCGACAATGATGATGCCATCTTGAACGGTTTGCATGAATTTCTGAAAGATCTGAATCCCTCTATCGAGCGCTTTGGCGGCTTTTTTATGGGTCGTTTGATCCCGTAAGAGAACAGCAAAAGTGTCCTGATCGAGAGAAAAAGCGGTGATCGTAAAATCTTTTTGCCGGGTTTCAGAAGAGTATTCAAAGTTAACAGATGAGACACCGTGTTCCAGTTCAAGAAACTTCTCCATTAAGGAGGATGCGTCAGCGCCGAAGACCTCAACGCTAAGCTTATGGAGGAGTTCGCTTCTGGTGCGTTCAATCAGTTTTTCAAAGCGGGAATTCAACGCAATAAGGACATAATCGATGGCATGTCCTGCCTTATCTCGAATCCAGCGATTAACGCAAAAACCATCTGAAAGATTTTCGAGGATTGTTAGGAAAGATGAGAGGGTAAGGGGGGCGGAGTTATTTGGAAGCGCGCTCCAGAAGTCAATGTCGCTTGATTGATTCGGTGCATGCATATTGCTCATAACCCTTATCATTTTATCTTTCTTGATGGCATTTCTCTCCAAATAAAAGTGATAGGTTAACAAGAATTAACCTATCGAAATTTTCCAGATATAATTGGTAAAGAAGTGGCTATTGAAAACTAACCGTATTCAGGTTTTATGGCCATAAAAAGGGGCTGGCGATTGAAGCGGCACAGCCCCTTGACCCTCATTTGGAATGACGAGCTTTTTCTCTAATGTGCGCCTAGATAGGCTTTTGCCACCATGGGGTTATGGAGTAGGTCGTTTGAATCGCCCTCGAGGACGATCTTGCCTGTCTCTAATACGTAACCGCGGTGGGCAACAGAGAGAGCCATTTGGGCGTTTTGTTCAACCAGCAAAATGCTGGTGCCTTGGGCATTGATCTCTTGGATGATGTTGAAAATCTCTTCGACCAAGATCGGAGAAAGCCCCATTGAGGGTTCATCTAATAAGAGCAGGCGCGGTCGTGACATCAAGGCACGACCGATTGCCAGCATTTGCTGTTCACCACCTGATAAGGTTCCACCAAGTTGGTTTTGTCGTTCTTTCAGGCGCGGGAAGCTGCGAAAGACGCGCTCGAGATTCTTTTGGATTTCCTCCTTGTTATTTTGGGTGTAAGCGCCCATTTCGAGGTTTTCCATCACGGTTAGCGTGGCAAAGATTTTTCGTCCTTCAGGAGATTGGCACACGCCCAGGCGCACGATCTCTTCAGCCGGGGTGAAGGTGATATCCTTGCCTTCAAAGAACACCTGTCCACTGCGTGGGCGCAGAATGCCAGAGATGGTGTTCAGGGTAGTGGATTTGCCTGCCCCGTTTGCGCCAATGAGAGTGACAATTTCGCCTTCATTCAAGTAAAAGCTAATTCCCTGCAGGGCATGAATGGCGCCGTAATAGACATTTAGGTCTTTAACTTCCAGCAACATGACTGCGTTTCTCCTGGAGTTTTTGGGATAGAGCTGCTGCTCCACGCCCTAAGTAGGCTTCGATGACTTTCTCGTTGTTTTGAATCTCTTCGGGTGTGCCACGGGCAATCACTTCGCCAAAATCCATCACCGTGATCCGCTCACAGATCCCCATAACGACGCGCATTTGGTGCTCGATTAACAAAATGGTCAAATTGAACCGTTCGCGGATAAAATGAATGAGGTCCATTAGGGAGGCAACTTCTTTCGGATTCATCCCAGCCGCCGGCTCGTCAAGCAGCAGCAATTCGGGGGAGGCAGCTAACGCTCGCGCAATTTCAAGGCGGCGTTGCTCGCCGTAAGGAAGATTTTTGGCAATTTCTCCCTGACGGGTGTGGAGATTGAAAACGCTGAGAAACTCTTGGGCTTTCTCGGTAAGTTCTTTTTCGGCTTTCTGGTAATGGGGGCTATGCGTGATGGCATCGAACATGCTGTAACCCGCGTGGGTATGATAGGCGATGCGCACGTTATCTAGAACGGTGAGCGTTGGGAAGAGGCGAATATTCTGGAAGGTACGGGCAATCCCTAGGCGGGTGATTTCGTGCGGCTGCAGTCCGATCAGTTCAGTGTCCTTGTATTTTATCGAACCTTGGGTTGCTACGTAGATACCGGTGATCAAGTTGAAAACGGTTGTCTTGCCTGCCCCGTTTGGACCGATCAAACCTATCAATTCCCCTCTGGAAATGGAGATGTCAAAATTATTAACCGCCTTCAAGCCGCCGAATTCTTTGGTTAGTCCACGAATTTCTAATAAAGCACGACCATCCTGACCGATCTCTTGAGTGGGAGAATGAGCGGGAGTGGTTGACAGCATGACCTAATCTCCTTCCGAGGCTTCTTCGATTGCATGTACAAGGGAGAGCTGCTCCTCGGTTTTCGGGGTATAAGGTTTGGGGAGAACTTGGCGCAGATAAGGGAACTCGAACCCCCCAAAAAGTCCTTGTGGCCTTAGGAGCATCATCACCAGCAGGAAGAGTGGATAGACGACAAATCGCCAGGTTTCAAATCCGGCCGGCAGCAGAATCCGCAAAAAACCCTCTAGCACCAACGCCCAAGTGAAGGCAGCCATGATCGTCCCAGAAACACTACCCAAACCGCCGAAGACGACAATGATCATTGGATCGAAAGACTTGATGAAGTTAAACGTGTTTGGATGCAAAAAGCCGTTGATGTGAGCATATAAACCACCTGCTAAGCCTGCCAGAAAACTGCCCAAGACGAACGCAATCGTTTTTTGTTGGGCGACGTCGATGCCCATAGCTTTGGCTGCAATTTCATCTTCTCGAACAGAGATAATAGCTCGCCCATGGCTCGAATGGAGCAGATTCCGCAGCAGAATGATGACGATGATTAGGAACAGGGCAACCCAAAGCCATGAGGTTGTCTTGGGAATGCCGACCATGCCGCGTGCTCCTTTCATTTCTTCAAAGCCAAGCAATGTATCGGAGTTGTCGAGCAGAACTTTGACGATGATGGTGAAGCCCAACGTAGCGATGCCAAAGTAGTCTGAACCTAACGTTAATACCGGCAAGCCGAACAGGTAGCTAACTTCGGCAGCCAGACACCCCCCAAGTAACACGGCGATCAGATAGACGATTTGGAGCGAGAGGTTTGGAGGGAGGGAAGAGAGAATCTGGGTAGCCGGCGCAATCAGTACTCGACCAAGCTGAACACCGATGACGGCCGCGATCAAGACGGCGACAATGTATAGGGCAAACGCAGAAAGTGGATCGAGGCCGCGCAAGCGGGCAACAAGCTTTGCGGTAAGGAAAAAGGCGATTCCGACCAGAGCAACAACGAGCAACAAAACCATCAAGCCCGAGGCATTGTTCATCTGCGTCCAGCGGTAGGTTACGTCGGCCGCTGCGTAAGCGCCAATTGCATAAAAGCCCCATTGACCCAGCGAGAATTGACCGTTGAAGCCATAAATCAAGTTGAGTCCGAGGCTGACGATGGACATGACTGCGCCAATTTTGAGCAGCGTTTCCCAGAAGGGGCTTAGGATTCCCAAACTGACGAGAATCTGTATCAAGACAATTAAGCCGATCAGCACAATCCAAAATCCGAGCGTGTGTCGATCAAGTTTCATGCTTTGCCTCCTAAATTAGGCTTTCTCGCGCTCGGGTTCACCGAAGATACCAGTCGGGCGGATCAGCAAGACGAGAATAAGAATTGTAAAGGCAACGGCATCGCGCATGGGGGTAGAAATATATCCTGCTGAAAGCACCTCGGCTTGCCCCATGATTAAGGCTCCAACAAAAGCACCTGGGATGCTACCGATCCCTCCTAATACTGCAGCAACAAAGGCTTTCAGACCGGGGATGATGCCCATCCAGAAGACCACTTGAGGATAGGCAGTGGCATAAAGAACGCCGGCTGCACCGGCTAAGGATGCCCCAATCGCAAAGGTTGTCGAGATCACCCCATCGACATTGATACCCATCAAACGAGAGGTGGGTTTATCGTAAGCTGTGGCTCGCATGGCTTTACCGATTTTCGTTTGGCGCACAATGTAGTTTAATCCCACCAAAAGCAGAATTGAAACCACAATGATGATAATCAGCACATTGGAAAAGATCACACTGCCCGGCGGGGCTTCAGCTCCGGCCTCCAAACGATGGATACCGCCTTGAATGTACCAAGTGACAATGTCAAAAGGGCGTTTGTAGGTTATAAAATTGGGGGTGAAGACGAAAGGCAAGGCGCCAAAATACTCCAAAAAGAAAGAAACGCCGATGGCCGTGATCAAGGCAGAAATTCTGGGCGCATCGCGCAAAGGTTTATAGGCGATTCTCTCGATCGTCATGGCAAGGATGGCGCACGAGACCATCGAAAGAAGGATGACCGAAAGCGTTCCGATGACAATACCTAGAGCGGGCGGCAGAGAGGGAAGGGCCTTGATTGGCCATAGATGGAGTTGAAATTGGCTTACAGAGAAAAAGCTGACAAATGCCCCGAACATGAAAACGTCGCCATGGGCAAAGTTGATCAAGCGCACGATCCCATAAACCATCGTGTATCCAAGGGCGATCAGGGCATAAACGAAGCCTAACTGGATGCCGTTAATAATCTGTTGAAAGAATAGGGGAGGACTTTGTAAGGCCTTTCCGCCGACCCACCAGATGACTGCTAAAGCTAAAAGTGCTAAAAATCCTTTCCCAATCCACTTCCCCTTGATGATTCGTTGCAATAAGGTCAATTGCTCATTGTTCATCTTCCATTCCTGCGGGACAGGATAGGGGGGCGAAACATCGCCCCCCGTTGGTATTTAGATGGGAGATTAGGGTGCAACGGTAGTGACGTATTGGATTTGACCGTCTTTTACTTGCAGGATGACAGCAGATTTGATCGGGTTGTGATATTGATCAAAGGTGATCGTCCCCGAAACCGCCTCCCATTTGATGTTTGCCATGGCATCTTTGACCTTGGCGGGATCGTCAGTGCCGGCGTTTTGAATGGCTGCTAAAAGCAGGTTGGCTGCATCGTAGGCGAGGGTTGCCAACGCATCCGGAACCGATCCGTATTCTGCTTGATAGTTCTTTACCCACTGTTGCACGATTGCTCGGGTATCCTGATCGGAATAGTGGTTCGTATAGTATCCGCCTTCCGCTGCAGCGCGGTCAAGTTCCGCCGAATCCCAACCATCACCACCGAGGAATGGAGCGGTAATGCCTTTCTCTTTCGCTTGGGCAGTGACGAGATTAACGATATTGTAATAGTCGGGCAGATAGACAACGTCCGGTTTTGCTTCAGCGACCTTGGCTAAAATGGCTGAAAAGTCGGTGTCTTGGGAGGTGTAAGTCTCCTTACCGACAATTTGTCCACCTTTTTGGGTGAAGGCTTGCTCGAAGTTTTCAGCCAAGCCGCGAACGTAGTCGTTACCCTGATCGAGGATGATAAAAGCCGTCTTTGCGCCGAGTTCGTTGATGGCAAATGAAGCACCGACCAGGCCTTGGAAGGGGTCAATGAAGCAAGCGCGGAAGACGTATTGCTTAGTGCTGCCATCGGCTTTCAAAGTGACATTGGGGTTGGTTGAAGTGGGGCTAATCTGCACCACGCCTTTTTCCTCGGCGATTTCAGAGACGGGGATGGAAGCCTTGGAACAAACTTCTCCGATGATGAACTTAACCCCATCTTGGTTGATCACTTTATTGGCCGCATTCACGGCTGGGTCTGCTTCACATTGGCTGTCTTCGACAATTGCTTCAATCTGTTTGCCCAAGACACCACCCTTCGCATTCCATTCCTTAATGGCAAGTAAAGCGCCATCACGAGTGGAGACGCCAAAGGTCGGCACTGCCCCGCTCAAAGGTGCAAGGATGGCAACCTTGAGGGTTTGGGGCTTGGGTTGAGCGCAGGCACCTAAGGTTAGGCTCAATACGATTAGGATGCTAATGATAAATAGAAATCTTTTTGACATCTTCAAGCTCCTCCAAAGGATAGTTTAGATTGTCTGAAAATTCGGATGGGAATCTTTGTGGGTGATGATCTCTTTTGTCGCACCTCCTCCTGAGAAAAGCTTAAGTTCCCTTGGTCAACAGCTCCCACGTCTAAAATGTAAATCGGGAGTACTTAAGTTGATATTCTACCAATAAGTGCCATTTTATACAAGGAAAATTCTGTGAGAAAATATCTTGATATTTTGAATCATCTATTGATCTTTCTGATATTTTATGCTATAGTTGAAGTTGCAGATGTCCGGGTGCCCCCCTCACCCGGGCATCTGCATTTTATCCCATTGGGTGGGTTTAGGTGTCAAATGCAGAAAATGGTTCCAAATCCAGCTCAAGCGATAAATTTTCGAGTAAAATGGAGTAAGCCTATTTGTCCCCATAAAAAGAGAGGAGTATAAAATGTCCAATCCTGTGTACAAAATGATCGAATTAACTGGCACTTCGCCTGTAAGCATCGACGACGCAGTTCAAAATGCCATCAAACGAGCTGCCAAAACCGTGCGCGAAATGAAATGGTTGGAGGTGGTCGAGATTCGTGGTCGAATCGATGAAGATCACGTTGGACAATGGCAGGTGACTGTTAAGATCGGCTTCACTGTGCTAGACGACGATGAGGATTAAGGTTTGAGGACGATAAAATAGGATAGCCCCCGAAATTTTCTTGTGTCACCTTGCGCCTTAACGGACAACAGAACTTTGGATCGCAAGTAGTCAAAAGAAGCCAAGTCCCCTCGCTTTTTGGGAGGGGACTTGTGAACTTGAGCAGTCGGGGCGCTGGGATTTGAACCCAGGACCTCTTGCACCCCATGCAAGCGCGCTAGCCGGGCTGCGCCACGCCCCGATTTCGATGCGATTATAGCGCAGGTATGGTTTTCTGACAAGCATAAAATTGAAATTGTGTCCACGCAAAAGTTGTAGGACAACTCATTGAGTTGTCCTACAAAGCAATATTGCCAACAACTTTTGAGTGCACATATTGAAATTTGCTCCGCTGGCTGGGGAATTTTCCAGCGCAGGATGTGATATGATTCCTCGGCATCAAGACTGCAAATCATGTTCGATCGCCGTTCCACTTCACCGCAAAAATCTCATCAACCTGGCTTAAAATCATCGACTTCTCTTAAGTCATCCCGATGGTTTATTCTTCTGCTCATTGCAGTAACTTCGTGGGGGTGCTCAACTTGGCACAGAGAACCTTTGTCTGTAAGCCAGCAATCACACACTCCGATTCTTCATCAAGCTGCTGTGACGTTAACGCCGCCAAAGATGCAACTCCAAATTCTGCCGACATTAACCGCCACGCCTTTACCCACCAGAGAGCCAACTGCCACTCCCTTACCTGAGGTGGAAATTTGTTCACCTTTGTACTCTACTCCTTTGGATGAGTTAGCTGCAATTGTCTCGGATGGTTTTCATCCGCCTCCGCCGGGACAAGATGGTCGCCATCAAGGGGTGGATTTTGCTTATTACCGTAAGTTTGGGAGGGATTCGATTGCGGGGGAGAGTGTTCAAGCCGTGCTGGCGGGAAAAATTGCCGCTGCGATTCGAGACCGTTTCCCCTATGGCAACCTCTTGATCGTTGAAACTCCTTTCTCCACCATCCCTGCCTGGGTAAGAGAGACTTTGGATCTTTCGGGGGGAGAATCGCTCTATGTTTTATATGCCCATCTAGAGGAGCTCTATCCGATCGAGATGGGGGAGTCCATTGTTAGTTGTCAGCCGATCGGAACGGTAGGCAAATCTGGGAACGCTGGCGTTGCCCATCTTCACTTGGAAATGCGCGTTGGCAATGCAGCGCAAAGCTTTCCAAGCATGGCCTATTATGTTGCCGAAGCAACACCCGAAGAACGTCAAACCTATCTGCGGTGGAGAGTGTCGGGCGAATTTCGAGCTGTCGACCCCATGCTTATCCTGACCAAGCCGCCGGATTAATTGTTTTCTCATCCGCCCTTAACTTGACATCCCTCTAAAAATTTGCTATGCTAAGACTACCGAACGGTCGGTAGGTTGATCCGATGACGCGCGACGAAATTCTCGAAGCTGCAGCACAAATCTTCCGCCAAAAAGGCTATCATGCCGCCTCGATGCAGGATATCGCTGACGCGGTCAAGCTCCAAAAAGCCAGTCTGTATCATCATGTTAACAGCAAGCAGGAGATTTTATTAGCTCTGTTAGACCAGGCGTTGGATTTGTTGATTGAAGGAATGGAGAAGGTCTTGGCTTTGGATTTGCCACCCGAAGAAAAATTGCGCCAAGCTATGCTCACCTATCTTCAGATTATGCTGGAAGAGCGAGATTTATCTTCGGTGTTGCTTTTGGAGTATCGTTCTCTGGAACCGGAGTACCGCCAGAGACATATTCCGCGCCGCGACCACTATGAATCCTTATGGCGATCCCTACTAATCGAAGGGGCAGAGCAAGGTGTTTTTGTCATCTCTGATGTCGCTCTGGTTTCGCGCTTTCTTTTGGGGGTGATGAACTGGACGATCACATGGTATCGTGAAGATGGCCCCTTGACCCCGGCCGAATTGGCGCAAGAGTGTGCAAACTTGTTTGTTTTGGGTCTAAAAAGGCGGAAAGACGAGGATGGTTGAAGAAAACGGCATCCGGGCATACCGCACGTCAAGCGGGGCAAAGATCTTTGCCATTCCCTTGCAGCTTTTTCCGATCTTACGTGGTTTTGCCTACTTGGTCGTCGAGCAGACCGATCGGCGGCCGATGTTCACGCTGATCGATAGCGGTTCGGGAATGCCCAATTCGAATGAAAATCTTTTAGCGGGCATTCGAGCAGTGGGCGAACGAATCGGTCAACCGTTAGATTTTGCTCAATTGGATCGCATTCTCATTACTCATGGACACATTGACCATTTCGGTGGTTGCGCCCAGCTTCGTGAACAGACTTCCGCTCAAGTGTACATCCACGAGCTTGACTTGCGCAATTTGACCAACTACGAAGAGCGGACTGTGGTCGTCTCAAGGCATTTGGAAGAATTTCTCATCGAAGCAGGTGCAAGTGAGGCATTAAGAGAGCACTGTTTGAGTCTTTATCGAATCACGAAAGGCTTAGGACGGTCAATCACAGTGGATCGGACTTATGAAGCAGAAAATTATCGGGTTGGGCGCTTTGAAGCTCTCCATGTTCCCGGTCACTGCGCTGGCCATGTGGTCTTGAAGTTGGATAACGTGCTTTTTAGTGGGGATATGGTGTTGAGCCATATCAGCCCTCATCAAGCGCCCGAACAGCTAACCCACTATACGGGCTTGGGTCATTATCTCGAATCGCTCTCACGACTTGAGGAGTGGGCGAAGGATATTGATCTTACTTTTGGCGGTCATGGCTCACCGATAATGAATTTGGAGCAGCGGATTCAGGAAATCCGCCAGGTCCATCAGGAGCGATTGGCCCAAGTGCTGGAGATTTTGCAGCAACCGCACACGATTGCGGAGGTCTCAAAACTTTTATTCGGGGAGGTGAACGGCTACAATATTTTGCTTGCCTTGGAAGAAAGCGGCGCGCACGTGGAATATCTCTATCAACGCGGCTTGCTTGAGATTGCCAACCTAGAGGATTTAGAGAACGCTCATCGAGTCGTACCGATCCAATATCGCCGCCTATAAATTCACTCGGGAGGAGCATGGTTATTTTCAAGGGAAACAGCGAAAGAAAAGGAGTGTGCTATGTATTCGTTTGAACCATCCGAAGAGCAAAAAATGTTGATCGATGCCATCAACCGCTATGCCGTGAACGACCTCAGGCGCAAAGCCCATGACGCCGATGAGGAGTATGGCTATCCCAAAGAGGTGATCGACAAAGGGTGGGAATTGGGGGTCTTGCAAGCCTCGATTCCGGAGACCTATGGGGGCTTTGGCGAGCACTCAGTCTTGACTGGAGTGCTGGCAGCGGAGGAGATGGCATACGGCGATTTTGCCGGGACATTGGCTGTTCTCACGCCGGCTCTGTTTGCGTTGCCAATCTTAGCTTGTGGCAGCGAAGAGCAAAAACAATCCTATTTGCCGCCCATCGCAGAAGGAGAATGGCAACCGTTTACAGCGGCCTGCATCGAGCCTTATTTTGACTTCGACCTGCTCGAGATGCGCACAACGGCGGAGCAGAAAAACGGTTCTTACCTGCTGCGGGGCGAGAAAACTTATGTTCCCTTTGCCAATGAAGCTTCCAAGATGATCGTTTATGCTAACCTAGAGGGAAAAACGCAGGGCTTCATTGTTGAACGCGATGCGCCGGGGATAACAATTGGTGAGCGGCAGAAAACGATGGGCATCAATGCTCTGCCGATCTATAAAGTCAGCCTGCAAGACGTTTTAGTTCCAGCCGAACAAAGATTGGGTGGTCCAGAAGGGCACGACCCGACACCCATTCTTGCCTCGATGCACTTGGCAATGGCAGCCATGGCGGTGGGGGTCAGCCGGGCGGCGTTTGAGTATTCGCGGGATTACGCCAAAGAGAGGGAGGTTTTTGGGGTGAAGGTTGCCCAAAAACAAGCTATCGCCTTCATGCTTGCCGAAATGGCAACCGAGATTGAAGCCATTCGCTTGCTGACTTGGGAAGCAGCTTGGATGGTAGACAATCAGAAAGCGGAGGCGAGCAAGCAGGCTTATTTAGCCTATATTGGGGCGATGGATATGGCGATGATGGTGACCGATCGCGCCGTGCAAATCCTCGGTGGACATGGGTATATTCGCGAACACCCGGTTGAATTATGGATGCGCAACGGACGCGGCTTCGCTGTTCTCACCGGTTTGGGAATGATCTAGAGAAAGGAAGGTAAAAGATGATCGAATTTGAAATGCCGAAACCGATTGCTCAACAGAGTTACGTCCTGCAGACTGTGGCTGAAAACATGATGCGCCCGGTCTCGCGTTATTTTGACGAGCATGAACATGAAATCCCTTGGGATTACATCAACTTTATGCACATGGCAATGAAAGCGACAGGAGCGGGTTCTCTAGCCCCTCCGGAAGAGAAGAAAAAAGAAGGTGAGGAAGCGGAAAAGAAAGAGAAGCGTCCTCCCATCGGTTACCAAATGCTTGCCTTTATGCTGGAGATGCTTTCGTGGGGTGATGTAGGTATCTATCTGTGTACGCCGGGCGGCGGCTTAGGGGCAGCCGCTGTGGAAGCAGCCGGCACACCAGAACAAAAGCAAAAATTCCTCGCTCGTTTTCGAGAAGAGAAACCGGTCTTTGCTGCTATGGCAATGACCGAACCACACTGTGGCTCGGATACCTCAGCCATTCGTACCACGGCTGTATTGGATAAAAACACCAATGAATGGGTCTTGAACGGCGAAAAGATCTTTGTGACCGCAGGGCAGAAATCGTTGGAAGAGAGCAACGGTTTTGTGGTGGTTTGGGCGACTATCGATCCGAGTGCCGGACGAGCGGGAATGCGCTCGTTTGTCGTTGAGGCCGGCACCCCGGGCGTGAAAGTCACCAAGTTAGAGCATAAACTCGGCATTCGTGCCAGTGACACCGCTTCGATTGTCCTGCAAGATGCGCGTGTGCCTTTTGAGAACATTCTCGGCAGCCCTGAAATTCAACCCGATACCAGTAAGGGCTTCAAAGGGGCTATGGCAACCTTCGATGCCACGCGACCGCTGGTATCCGCCACGGGCGTTGGCGTTGCGCGGGCAACCCTCGAATTGGTCAAGGAATTACTGGCGAAACAAGGGATTGAGATCCGCTATGGTCACCCTCGTTCAAAGCTAACGAACATCGAACGCGAAATCATTGACATGGAGGTCATGCTGCGCTCGGCTTGGCTGTTGGTGATCAAGGCGGTTTGGATGGCAGATAACCGTAAACCTAACCCACTCGAGGCTTCGATGGCAAAATTACGGGCAGGTGATATTGTGACCAAGATCACCCAACGTGCCTTGGAACTCATGGGGCCAATTGGTTATTCGAGAGACTATCTCTTAGAAAAGTGGTTTCGCGATGCTAAGATCACTGACATTTACGAGGGCACCGGCCAGATTAATCGTTTGGTAGTGGCACGCAATATCTTAGGGTATTCCGGACGGGAGCTGCGCTAGAGCGGGAAGGAGGCGAGATGAAATACCACATTAAACATGCTATTGTGATCGGGGCCGGCACGATGGGGGCAGCGATCGCTGCCCACCTTGCCAATGCCGGCGTGCGCGTAACGCTGTTAGATATTGTGCCAGATCGCTTGACGCCCGAAGAAGAAGCAAAAGGATTGACCCTCTCCAGCTCTGAGGTGCGCAATCGGATTGTGCGCGAAGGATTTGAGCGTGCCTTAAAGTCTCGTCCAGCCAGCTTTTTCACTCCGGATCACGCCAATCTGGTGCGTCTGGGCAATTTGGAAGATGATTTTGAGCTTGTCGCCCAAGGGGATTGGATTATTGAGGTGATTGTCGAAAATTTAGCCATCAAGCGCCGGTTGATGGAGCGGATCGATGCGGTGCGTGCCCCGTATTCGATCGTCAGCACAAATACATCCGGCATCCCGGTCACTTCCATTGCTGAGGGACGCAGCGAAAGTTTTCGCCAGCATTTTCTTGGGACTCACTTTTTCAACCCACCACGCTACCTCAAACTGCTGGAAGTGATCCCAACCCAAGATACCTTGCCTGAGGTGGTTGAATTCATCAGCCACTTTGGAGAATATCATCTTGGCAAGGGCATTGTCCTGTGCAAGGATACGCCCAACTTCATTGCCAATCGGGTTGCATTTGGTTCGGCGGCGTTTGCTTTGGATTACATTTTGGAGAACGAGTACACCGTCGAAGAGGTCGATGCCATTACCGGGCCGCCAATCGGGAATCCCAAAACAGCCACTTTTCGTTTGATGGACTTGGTCGGGATTGATATTTGGGAGCATGTGGGGCGCAATTTGGCGCCGGCTATTCCGCACGATACCCATGCCCAAAAATATCTTAATTCTGAGCGAGTCAACAAACTCATCCACACCCTGGTCTCGGAAGGGAGGCTGGGGAATAAAACTAGGCAAGGTTTCTACAAAGAAGTGCGTCAAGCCGATGGGAGCAAGGAGTTTTGGTCCCTCAACCTGCAGACGCTGGAGTATCAACCGCCTCAGAAACCGCGCTTTGAATCGATCGGAAAGGTGAAAGACGAAGAAGACCTAGGTAAGCGGCTGAAGACCTTGATCGCCGCCCAAGACCGCGCCGGTCAATTGGTGCGCGCTTTGACCTACCAAAGCCTCGCCTATGCTTCGGAACGCATTCCGGAAATTGCCGACACTCCCAAGCCGATTGACGATGCCATGCGCTGGGGCTTTGGTCGAGAAGCAGGCCCGTTTGAAACCTGGGACCTTTTGGGGGTAGCTGAAACTGCACAGGCGATGAAGGAAGCGGGCTTTCCTCCGGCAAGTTGGGTGGATGAAATGCTGGCAAACGGTTTCCTCACCTTTTACCAAGTGGAAAACGGGCGCAAGATCGGTGTTTATCATCCAGCCAAAAAAACTTATGAGCCCATTCGGCCGCATCCTGCAGCGATCGTCCTGTCTGAACTGAAAAGCGCCGGCAAGCAACTCAAAGTCAACCCAGGGGCAAGCTTGATCGATCTCGGCGATGGAGTGCTGGGCGTGGAATTTCATACCAAAGTGAACGCTCTGGATGATGACATCTTTAATATGATTCTCGAAGCGCTCGACATGGCGGAAAAGGACTATGAGGGGATCGTCATCGGCAATGATGCCGAGCAGTTTTCGGCAGGCGCAAATATCTTTATGATCGTAATGGCAGCGCAGAGTGGGATGTGGGACACCTTGGATGCCGCCGTGCGCAAGATGCAGAATATGAACATGCGGATGCGCTATTTCTCCAAGCCGGTGGTGATTGCTCCGGCCGGTTTAGCCATTGGAGGCGGCTGTGAAGTGATGATGCACGGCAGCCGCGTGGTAGCTCATGCCGAACTCTACAGCGGCTTGGTGGAGATTGGCGTCGGGGTCATCCCGGCCGGAGGAGGGACAAAAGAACTTGTGCGGCGCATCGTCACTCCGCCGCTGCGGACCCAAAA
Organism: uncultured Anaerolineales bacterium; assembly: GCA_937928795.1. Classification (GTDB taxonomy): domain Bacteria; phylum Chloroflexota; class Anaerolineae; order Anaerolineales; family UBA4823; genus NAK19. Next base: position 28,915 of record CALFWB010000039.1, on the reverse strand, counting down.
TGCCGAAGCCTTGCCCTTTTTGCAGCGCGTCTTTGAGACGATTGGCATGGCGAAAGTGGCAACCAGCGCCGAGGAAGCGCGCCAGTTTGGTTTCCTATCAGCCGCCGACCGCGTCGTGATGAATCGCAGCCACTTGCTAGCCGAAGCAAAGCGGGAGGTCTTGCACCTTGCCGCCGATGGCTATCGGCCGCCCTTGCCCGAAAAAATTTACGCCGCTGGTCGCGATGCCCTAGCTGCGTTGCGTGTGGGGGTCTATATGATGAATCAGGGCGGTTACATTACCGACCATGAACGCCTGATCGGAGAAAAATTGGCTTATGTCATGTGCGGCGGGGAACTCAGCCGCCCAACTTGGGTGGATGAACAGTACCTCCTCGATTTGGAGCGGGAGGCTTTTCTCTCGTTGTGTGGCGAAGAAAAGACCCAACAGCGCCTCTGGCATATGCTCCAGACGGGTAAACCACTGCGCAATTAGATGAGGGTATAGAACAGGAGAGACAAGGATGGCTGTAAAAGATAAATTTCGCACTCCGGTGATCGTAGCTGCGGCTCGGACAGCAGTTGGCAGAGCTAAACGGGGCAGTTTGGCGACCACTCGCCCCGATGAATTGGCTGCGACCGTGGTCCAAGATTTACTTAGGCGCGTCCCCGCTTTAGAACCGCAAATGATCGATGATCTCATTTTGGGCTGTGCCTTTCCTGAAGGCGAGCAGGGGATGAACGTGGCGCGTCTGGTCGGCTTACGCGCCGGGTTGCCTGCCGCCGTGCCAGCCGAGACGATTAACCGCTTTTGTTCTTCCGGCTTGCAGAGCATTGCTCACGCAGCTTTTGCCATTATGGCTGGTCAGATGGATGTGGCTATTGCAGGAGGGGTAGAGTCGATGAGTATGGTGCCGATGACCGGTTTTAAGTTTGCTCCTACCCCATACCTTGCCCAACATCATCCAGAAGCTTTCACCAACATGGGGTTGACCGCTGAAAATGTCGCTGCAAAGTATGGAATTTCGCGTGAAGATCAGGACCAATTTGCCTTACAGAGCCATCAAAAAGCAATCCATGCCATTGAACAAGGGTATTTTGAATCCCAGATCGTACCAGTAGAGGTGACGAATGTAGAAGTTGATCCCAACGGACAGCCGAAAAGTTCAACCTTTGTCTTTCGGGTTGATGAGGGCCCGCGCAAGGATACCAGCTTGGAAGCGCTGGCAAAATTGAAACCAGCCTTCAAGGAAGGCGGCACGGTTACAGCAGGAAATTCCTCGCAAATGTCCGATGGCGCAGCCGCAGTGGTGATCATGTCGCAAGCTAAGGCAGAGATGCTGGGCTTGAAACCCCTAGTGCGGTTTGTGTCCTTTGCCGTTGGTGGTGTGCCACCGGAAGTCATGGGCATTGGTCCCGTTGTCGCCATTCCCAAAGCGTTGAAATTAGCTGGGTTGAGCTTGGAAGACATTGGACTGATCGAGTTGAACGAAGCCTTTGCCGCTCAGTCTCTAGCGGTCGTTCGCGAATTGAATTTGAACATGGATATTTTGAACGTAAACGGCGGCGCTATTGCCCTAGGACATCCCCTAGGATGTACAGGGGCAAAATTGACGACGCAATTGATTTATGAAATGAAGCGCCGTGATGTACAATTTGGCATGGTAACCATGTGCATCGGCGGCGGCATGGGCGCAGCCGGTATCTTTGAAAATCTTCCCAATTGAAAGGAGTTAAGAAAATGGCAGACATTACCGTCCAACAGTTAATCGATAATCATCCCAAAGCGTTTTTGCCTGAAAAAGCACAAGGTGTAAACGCCGTGATCCAATATCGCCTGACCGGCGAAGAGGGTGGGGATTATATTGTTACGATCAAAGATGGCACGTGCAGCGTAGCCAGTGGTGTGGCAGAGAATCCGACCATGACCCTCACAGCGGACGCGCAGGATTTCAAGGATGTGCTTCTCGGCAGGGCAAATGGGATGCAGTACTTTATGCAGGGTAAACTCAAATTAGCCGGCGATCTGAACTTGGCAATGAAGTTAACCCAGTTCTTCAAGATGGGGTGACTTAGAGTAAGCAATTCATTGCCGGCCTTGAGCCGACTTGGGAACCGAAAGCTGCCTTGTTCTCATGGTGAGGAGAACAGAAAAGCAGACTGCCGAAGTCTATGGACTTCGGCAGTCTGTGATCCACTCATAGTTTCGGGTAACCCTCTTCAATCGGTAAGGAAAAGTCGCGCGACCACTCGTTCCAAGATCCAAAGTAATTTTTTACGCTTGGGAATCCGGCTAGTTTTAGGGCAATATAGGTGTTTGAAGTGCGCGCTCCTTTGAAGCAATAGAGATAAACGGGCTTTTCGGGGGTAATTCCTGCGTTAGAACAAACCTCTAAGATCTCATCCGGTGATTTGAACCACGGAATGCCATCCTTGATTTTCATCATGCGGTACCACTCGACCCATTTGGCGTTAGGGATGCGCCCTTTGCGAGGGCAGTAATCATAACCATAGGGTGAAGAGTTTGCCCCGATCCACTCGGCGTAATCCCGACAGTCTACAATTTGGATGTCGGGATTGCTAATGGCATTAACCATCTCCTCTGCAGGGATGAGGATATCTGAATGAAGCTGAGGAGAAAAAGCGGTTTTGGACACTTCTGGAACCTCTTGGGTGACCGCGTATCCCGCTTTTAACCAAGCGCGCAAACCACCATGCAGGACGTGAACATCTGAAACGCCCAGATATTTTAAGATCGTCCATCCACGGCAAGAACGCCCATAGCCGTTATCCATGGCATCTTCATAGACGACAACGGTGTCGGTGGGCTTCAAGCCAATTTTTCCGAACAGGTGCGAAAAATGATTAACCATGGCGGGAAATCCACCATTGCCACGTGTACACAGGTATAGGAAGATGTCAATCACGTGGATCGCGTTCGGGATATGGCATTCCTCATAGTCTGCAGTATCTCGTGTGTCGATGATAAAAACGGGCTTTTCTTTAGTGAGTTGTCTAAATTCTTCTACTTCGATTAAGTATTCATTCACGGAACATCTCCTATTGGGCTTTGGCTTCTTCGGCAAAGCGGTAGTCGATGAATTGTTCTAAATCAATTTTGTCGGACATGGCTTTGATTTGGTTGGTCAAATAAGTTTGCATATACTCAAAATCTTCGATCACCGGTTTAAGTTCAGCGTACGTTACGCGATCCTTAGGAGTGGTTAAGACCGTTTTGATAACATCGAAGCTTTGGTCAAGGAATATCGAACCGATTTGGGCGGCTTGATCGGGCTGGCTTTCAACATATTGTCCTGCTTCCACTAAACTTTTGGTAAATTCGTAGACGGCGTCAGGATGTTTTTCAACTACCTCTTTCTTAACAACGACAATGCAACAAGGATGGTTGGGCCACAAGTCTTTAGAGAGGGCAAATTCATCACCGTATCCAGCTTTGACCACCTGTGTTCCAAAGGGTTCGGCTACGATAAAACCTCCCACTTGTCCTTTCTCGTCCCATTCGATAATCTCAGGGATGTCCGAGGGGGCAACGACATCGAGAATGACGTCTTTGCCCGGACCGATTTCCAAGCCGCTTTCGCGCAGCATTCGGTCAAAAAGTAGATGGTGCACAGAGAGGTAATGAGGGATTAGGACATTTTTCCCCTTGAAATCTTCGACCTGCTCAATGTTTGCTCGGCGGTTCTTGATGACAATGCTCCCGGATTTATGAGCTTGGAGCACCATTTGGATATTTTTGTTTGCGTAAAAAATCTCCATGGCAAGAGGTGCTAAAATGAATGCTCCATCAAGATTACCGCTTTTCAGATCATCGGCAAGCGGATTCCAGCCTCGATAGGCTTTTGTCTCCAAGTGGAAGTATTGATATGGCTTAGCATCCTGGTTGTGTTGTTCTTTTGCGATGCCTAATAACAGGTGGTCGGTGATTTTCAGATGACCAAAGGTCAAAGTTGGTTTTTCTGCGGTCATAGAGTTACCTCATTTCGAAAAAGTTGGACCGAATTAAAAGGTCGATACAAAAGGTCGATGAATGGATTTTATTCACAAACTGCGAAAGAGGAATTAAAAATTTTGTAAGGTTGGGCTTTCAAAACTCATAGGTGGATTGCAGTGCGATTTCGTAAGCCCAGTCTGCTGGACAAATAAAAGTAGGACAACCACCTGCGGTTGTCCTACCTGAAATTCTGGCTAAATTTTTAGAAAATACCCGCAGAGGAACTATCCTTCGAATGGCACCTCAATCACTTTGGATCGGATCTCTTGATGAAGGAGTTCAATCTCATGCTTGACCGTGGCGTAGACCTCGGAAAGTTGCACTAGGCGTTTCTCACTCTGGTCGCGGCGCTTGAATTCAACGGCATCTTGTTGCACCGTGCGCTCGCTCACCGTAAGCCGAATCGGGATGCCGATTAAGTCTGCATCCATGAATTTTACGCCTGGGCTTTCATCTCGGTCGTCATAGAGGACTTCAATCCCTCGGTCGAGGAATTCTTGGTATAAACGATCGGCAACGGTTTGGACTTTCTCACTCTGGTGACCGCCAAGAGATACAATTTCAACTTCGTAGGGGGCAACGGTGATTGGCCAAATTAATCCCTGGTCATCGTGGTGTTCCTCCGCAATGCAAGCCATCAGACGCCCGCTGCCAATTCCGTATGATCCCATGATAATCGGCTTTTCAACGCCATCCTTGTCAAGGAAGGTACATCCCATTGCATCGGAATAACGCGTACCCAATTTGAAGATATTCCCAACTTCAACGCCGCGGGCGGTGCGCAAGGGAGCGCCACAGCGAATGCAAGCATCGCCATCTTGAGCAGCGGTGATGTCGGCGACAATGTTGGCGCTGTAATCGCGTCCATAGTTGACGTTTTTTAGGTGGTAGCCCTCTTCATTTGCGCCTGCAACCAAATTGGGCGATTGTTGGATAAGGTCGTCCACAACCACCAAGACATCCTTTAGCCCAACGGGGGAAGCGTATCCCGGCACTGCACCGGTGGCAATGATCTCTTCCTCGGTCGCTGATCGCAGCTCTTTGGCTTTTAGGATGTTGGCAAGTTTGGTCTCGTTCAGTTCCATATCGCCGCGCACGATGGCGAAGATAAAGGTGTCCTTGTACCCGCCATCATCGGGTAATGTCGCCACCATGAAAACCGCTTTGGCCGTTTTTTGTTTGGGGATTTGCAAGTAGTTGGCAAGGGCTTCAATGGTCTTTGCTTCCGGGGTATACACTTTTTCGGCGGGTAGCGGTTCCTCTGGAGGCGGAGGAGTTTTCTTGAAGAAGGCGATTTGGCGATTGGCGGAGTAGCCACAATTATCACAGATGACAAGAGTGTCTTCGCCAATGGGCGTGAGATACATATATTCGTGTGCCATCTTGCCGCCCATCATGCCGACGTCGGATTTGACGGCAATCACCGGAATTCCGCAGCGATGAAAGATGTTGAAATAGGCTTGATAATGAGCGCGATACTGTTTGTCTAGCCCTTCCCAGTCGGCATCGAGGCTGTAGCTGTCCTTCATGGTGAATTCCCGCACCCGTATGAGCCCGGCCCGCGGCCGGGGGTCATCGCGCCATTTGGTCTGGATATGGTAAATTAACCGGGGTAGTTGGCGGTAGGAACGGATATCCTTGCGCACGATGTCGGCAACTACTTCCTCATGTGTCATCGCTAAAACCATGTCGCGATTGTTCTTATCCTTAAATCGCCCCATTTCGGTGCCGATTTGATACCAGCGCTGGGTCTCTTTCCATATGTCAGCCGGGTGGACGACCGGCATGGTCATCTCTTGACCGCCGATGGCATTCATTTCCTCGCGCATGATATTTTCGATTTTGGTCAGTGTTCTCCTCCCTAAGGGCAGGTAACTGAAAATGCCGGCCGCTAATTGGCGAATAAATCCAGCTCGCACAAGCAATTGGTGGCTGGCAACTTCTGCCTCTGCAGGGGCTTCTCGTAGGGTCACATTGAATAATTGCGAAACTCTCACAGCGTCCTCCTCATGATAAGATGGATAAAAATTGCCCTCTGTGGCTTTCGCTCCAGAGGGCAGGGATTACTAGACTTTTGCCGGCGAACTCTCAGAAGCCGAAAGCCAGGTTAGGGTTTTCGGGTAGGCGGGAACGGGGAGAGTTCACTCGGGAAATTCGGCTGTATCATTGTTTTTAGTTTACCATTTTGTTCAATGATGTCAAGGTAAAAATTCTCGTGAAGTGCCTTCAAAAGCGGGCGGTGTAGAGCCTCTGCGAGGATAAAATGCGATTAATCAAGGCGATTTAGCCCCAGAGACCGCGCCAGAGCAATGACCTCTTGATATTCCTGAGAGGTAATTCGCCGATTTATTTCCGGATAGCGGTGAGCCTGAAAGAGCGGTCGGTATTGATCCATGATGTTCAGGTAGGTGTTGAGTGAAATCTCTTGAGCGATAAATCTAAGGATTTGTTCGCTGCCTGCAACTTGGTTCGGTAAGACAAGGTGCCGAATCAACAAGCCACGTTGGGCAATTCCGTTTTCATCTAAGACCAAGTCTCCAACTTGACGGTGCATTTCTTTGACCGCTTGTTGATTGATCGTAGGGTAATTTGGAATTCGAGAGTATTTTTGGGCTAGATGAGCGTTGCTATATTTCATGTCTGGCATATAAATGTCGATGATGCCTTCCAAGAGCCCCAGAGCACTTAGGGAATCATACCCCCCGGTGTTATACACCAATGGCAGATGAAGGCCGTTTGCCTGCGCCAGAACCAATGCTTGCAGGATGGGCACAATCACATGGGATGGAGAAACCAGATTAATATTATGACAGCCTATGGCTTGTAAGTGAAGCATGATTTCGGCTAATTGGGTTGGGGTCACGGCATAGCCTTGGTAAAGGTGGCTGATCTCGTAATTTTGGCAGTATTGACAGCGTAAATTGCAACCGGCAAAGAAGATCGTTCCAGAACCACGCCAGCCGCGCAGCGGATTTTCCTCTCCATGATGGGGCCCAAAGCTGCTGAGATAGGCGACATCCCCCGTTTTGCAGACACCAAGTTTACCCTCTAGACGGTTAACACCGCATTCCCAGCCGCATAGGTCGCAGTGGTTCAGGTGTTCCTTTGCCGCCTCGGCTCGTTCTTTAAGCAATTTGGGATCAAGCGTCACGTAACTGGCTACCATAGACTAACCGACAAACAGAAAAATTAAGTCATTGACATTGGTATGGGTAGGCGAAGTGAAGAGACAATCTTGAAGATGGCTGAAAAATGTGTAGGAATCATTTCGCTTGAGAAATTCAACGGGTGACAAACCGAGTTGCTGAGCTCGCCTGGCGGTTGAGCCACTAACCACCGCTCCGGCCGCTGGGCTAAAACCGTCATCACCATCGGAGGCGAGGGTGATCAGCAGGACGCCTTCTAAACCACTCAAATCGGTTACCGCACCTAGAGCTAGCTCGGAGTTGCGCCCTCCGATCCCCTGACCGCGAACGGTGACCGTTGTTTCCCCGCCGGCAATCCAGCAAATTGGAGACCTCGAAGCACTTTGCAAAGCGCTCAGTTGGCGGGCAAAGGAGGCAAAGACACGCCCAACTTGGCTGGCTTCGCCTTGTAAATAAGAGGTGAGATGTAAAGTCTCAACCCCAGCTCGTTCTAAACTCCGCTGCGCTGCTTCACAAGCATGGCGGTTGCTGGCGATGAGATGGTTGGCAAACTGTTTGGAGAATGCCATATCCGCTTTTAGAGTTTCGGGATGAGCTCCCTGACTGCCCTCAACCAAATAGGCTAACACTCTGGAAGGCAAAGAGTGCCGTAACTCATACCGATCGAGAATGGCTAGGGCATTCTCAAAAGTGGTTGGGTCCGGCGCAGTCATGCCTGAACCGATAACCTCGATTGAATCCCCAATGACATCAGAGATGATCAAGCTGATCACACGGGTTGCATTCACCATTTGGACCAGTCCGCCGCCCTTGAAGCGTTCGAGATGTTTGCGGATGGTGTTTAATTCGTGAATGTTTGCCCCGCAACGCAGGAGCAACTGGGTGGTTTTTTGCAAATCTTGAAGGCGTAAGGGGTGGCGCGGATAGGTCAGCAATGCTGACGCTCCCCCGGAGATTAAGCAGAGCAGGGTGTCTTCGAGTTGGAGGGTTTTTAGAAAGCCTTCCACAGTGCGAGCGGCGCGCAAACTGCGTTGTTTTGGGATAGGATGATCACCCAAGAGGGTGGGAAAATCCAGCACCTCATTTTCGGGCAGGAACTTGGTGACGATTATGCCCCTTGAAAGGCGATCGCCCAGACTTTGCTTTGCTCCCCGTGCCATGGAAACGGCCGCCTTGCCGACTGCCAAGAGAGCAAGCTGTCCTTTCGGGTGCAGAGGATAGACTTTTTCCCCGACCCAAAGCTGATCCCCTTCCACGTGCAAGCTGCGGCGCACTGCTTCCTCGCCATTGACGGCATCGAGCGCAGCCCTAAGCGCATTGACCAACACATCTCGAAAAGGATGCTCCTGTAGACTATGGGGGAGGGGTGCAAGGAATTCCACACTCATTGCTTTCCCCTAAACGGGTTGAATGCATTCAATGCGATCCTGATTTGGATAGTTGACGAGATCAGAAACGGGAAAAGCTTCCATCTCTGCGGCTGGGTAGGGCTGAAGCAAGGCGTTTAGGCGCGAGATTTCCGCATCAGAGGCTTCTAACCAGAAAGAATACTCTGTTGGGGCTAGAATAAGCGGCATTCGGGAGTGAATCGCTTGCACCAGTTCGTTTGCCTCGGTCGTAATGATCGTGCAGGAGAGAATTTCCGAACCGTCAGGGCTTTGCCAACGATCCCATAGACCAGCCATTGCAAAAGGTTGTGCGGATTTGAGGCGGATTAGAAAGGGCGTCTTTGTTTTGCCTTCTTTTCGCCACTCGAAAAAGCCATCGGCAAGGATGAGGCATCGCCGATAGCGATAAGCACTGCGAAAAGCTGGTTTTTGAGTGAGCGTTTCGGCTCGGGCATTCATCAAGCGGTTGCCGATCTGAGGCTCCTTTGCCCAACTTGGGATTAGACCCCAAATAAAGAAATCTACTCGGTTGGGGTTGTGGTTGGCAATCACCGCCACCGGTTGGGAAGGGGCGATATTATAGCGCGGGGTCATCTGAGCAGGAAATTCTGCCCAGGGAAAAGCTTTTTGAAGTTCGCTGATATCCGTTGTGAGAGTAAACCTTCCGCACATCCTCTTCTCCTAAGTACACACCTTCGGTTTGCGTGCAATCAAAGAGGCAACTGCTCGGCGACGTTCTCCGTTTTGATCTTGCCATCCTTCACGATAGAGCAGGATTTCAAAATCGGCGAAAGTCTCTTTCAGTTCGTTTGGTTGAAGCAAGTAACGTTCGTCGATTTCTGGTTTCAGAGCTTTCATCTCGACCGTCATGGTTTCGACAATGAGCAAGCCATGCGGTTTGAGCCACTTGCGCACTTCTTTCCAGAGCGAACGCTGTAGGAAATAAAAATTCAAGACCACGTCAAAGGTGTTGGCAGGCAAAAAGAAGGCCTCTAAATCAGCACAAACCGCTAGGATTTGGGGATGGAAGGTCTTTGCCTTTTGAAGAGCGACAAAGGAAATGTCCACGCCGATCACAGTGAAGCCCCTCTGAGTTAGGAAAGCGGCGTTATACCCCAGCCCCATGGCCAAATCCAAGGCAAAGCCTCCGGCGGGCAACCAATCACAGGCTTCAAGTAGAAGAGCGCGCGGCTCTCGCAAGGCGAGATAGCTGCCTTCTTGATAGCGATCATTCCAGCGATTTGCATCGGTTTGTGCCATTATTGCTATTTTAACCTGAGTTTGGATAAACGGACCACTTTAACCTGTCACTGCGAGCGCAGCGAGAAGTAACTATAATCGTACTAGTCTTTACAAGATTTCTCCTTGCGCGCTCGTCGAAATGACAAATGCAAACTCACTATCAGGTTGTTTCTCTTTTTGGAACGGCAGTGTGCACTCAAAAGTTGTTAGCAACATTGCTTTGGAGGACAACTCATTGAGTTGTCCTCCAACTTTTGCGTGGACACGAACGGCAAGCTAGACTGAGGGCAAATTGGCTAATATTCCCCTCATCCCAAGCCCTTCCCCCGAAGGGCAAGGGGAGCAGATCAGCGCGGGTTGAGCCTGTCGAAACCTGCCTCTACCCCTTCGGCAAGCTCAGGGCAGCGCTCCCGCTCTTCTCTCAAGAGGCGAAAGGAGAAATTCTCCTTTTCCTTGAGGAAATTTTCTGGAACTACCTACCCTTCTTCAATCGGTTCAAAATTCAGGCAGGAAAATCCCTTCCTAATTTCATGATAGTCGATTGAAGCTGACTTTTGGACAGTCTGTAGGGCTTTTGGGTCATAAGGCAGGGCTTCAGCCAGCCTGGGTAGATATGCGCAGGCAGTTATAATTTTCCAAATAGGACGCAGATAGCAAGGAGTTTGGGTTTAGGCGCAAGTTTGGTGTTTTTTGTTATTTTATAGTACAATTGTTCTATCTATGAATAGGGTTGTTCAGGGTTTTTTCTTAATGATAGCTAATCGATTTTATCCTGCCTTTTGGAAAGGTGGGATCATTTTGCTACTACATCTCTTCACGCTCTCATTCCCCCAATTTGTCCAAGCGAGCTTAGCTTTACCCGATGGTTTTAAGCTGATTCGTTCTTCCGTTGGGGTACAGCTTTACCGCAAAGAATATCCCAGCGGTTTTCCAGATTATGTGCAGGTCATCCGATTAGATCGTGGGGCAGAAGTGCGTCTCTTGCATGGAAAAGTCAATCACCAGGGCGTTACTTCTGGCGTGTATGGCGGTTTGGATGTGCGTTTTACCTCAAGGTCGGTTCTTCAATATTGGGATGAGATTATCTCGCAGACAAGTCGGGCTTTTTGTGTGACCAATGGACAATTTTTCTATATGTATGAATATCCCACCCGTTTGCCTTTTCCCTTGAAAGTAGACGGCAAGGTTGTCAGCGGTGGCTATTCGAAGGGTGAATTCGCTGATCAAAAATTGATGCTTGAGCTTTGGAAGGAGCACGCCGACATTCGTCCTCTGACCAAAGTGGATTTTCAAAAATCAACCGCACCGAACATCGTTGGCGGTTTAACGGAAGACGCCCGCAAGAGTCCGCAGAAATACGTGGGAAGGACATTTATCGGGGTTGCAGACCAGAATAGGGATGGTGTATATGAAACCTTGCTGATTTTCAGCACCCAGGCAGCACGCCAACGGGATGCCGCGGAAACCCTGCGCAACTTTGGGGCTGAGAAGGTTATGATGCTCGATGGGGGACTATCCACTCAATTGGTTTGTCAGGGTAAAGCCTATATCCAAACCGAACGATTGATTCCACAGGCGATCGCCGTTTTAGACGGCACAAAGCCCTACTTGAAGCGCCTTCAACCGAAACCGACCCCACCCCAACCGCAGCATGAGATGAATCAAATTCCATCTCAAGTTGCGGAACTTGCCTCGTCCGAAGGGAGGATTCAGTCATTGGATACTGGAGCGCCTTCTGGGCAGGTAAGACCCTTGCCAACCAAGACCATTGTAGAAGAGCCAATTGCCAGAGTCCATTTGAGCGATGTTTTGTTAATCCCAATTCCCATTCTCTTTTTTTCTTTGTTTTTGATTGCCATCTTGCGGCGGGTTTGGATGCGTTTTTAGCTTAGGATGACCTCCGCAGGGACTTTCCCACCTTAAGCGATGTTCACTCAGGCGTTGTTTAGGGTATCTCTCTTTAGGAGTTACGCATAAAGAGAAAAGCGAAAGCAAGCTGATCTGTCGTGTTTAGGCTATGCTTCAAACCCCATAAGCTCTTTCAGGTTCAACCATTTGTTCCGAGAGCTTAGAGCGAATACAGTTGCGAGTTTATGCACTTTGCTCCTAGACGGCTACCCAGTTCCTGTTTAGCACTATTTCTCAAACATACCAAAAGACCCGGCTTGAGCTTGTGGAAACGAGGCACAGGCTGAAGCCTATGTTACAGTCTTGCCAGGTTTGGTCAAGCATCCCATAGGCTCCAGCTTGTGCGGCAGACAAAATTTTTTATTCCACCGTTACGGATTTCGCTAGGTTGCGGGGCTGATCGACATCTAAACCGCGCAGCGCAGCGATATGATAGGCGAGCAGTTGCAACGGAATAACCGCCGTCACCGGACTGAGCAGCCAAGGTGTTGGTGGCACCCAAAGCACATGATCGGCAATTGCACGGATTTGCTCATCACCATCGGTGGCTACGGCAATCACCGTGCCGCCTCTGGCTTTGGCTTGCTCCACTTGACTGAACATCTTTTCATACCAAGGATCTTTGGGTATCAGGGCGATCACCGGCATTTCCTTGTCGATCAAGGCAATTGGTCCGTGTTTCATTTCACCAGCAGGATAGGCTTCGGCGTGAATGTAGGAAATTTCCTTGAGTTTCAAGGCACCTTCGTAAGCTGTTGGCATATTGATCCCCCTCCCTAGATAGAGGCAATTCGAGGTTTCGAGAAGCGTTTTTGCCACATCGATCACGGCATTTTCGCGGTCTAAACAGACACCGACTAAATTCGGGATCATACGCAGGTCATTGACCAGTTGTTGGCGGCTGGTTGGAGAAAGATTGCCGCGTAAGTCCGCAAGGAGGATAGCCAGCATGTAGAGATCAACCAATGGGGCAGTGTAGGCTTTGGTGGAGGCGACCCCAATTTCTGGCCCACATTGCATGGAGATATAACCATCTGCAAGGCGCATAGCTTGAGAACCAATGGCATTAACTATACTCCACAGCTTGGAGCCGCGTTTGCGAGCTTCTTCCATAGCTGCCAACGTATCTGCAGTTTCACCAGATTGGCTAATGGCAAGGGTGACGCAGTTTTGATCAACCAGAGGCTCCCGATAGCGGAATTCGGAGGCAATATCAACTTCAACCGGAATTCGGGCAATGCGTTCGATTAGGATTTTTCCGATCATTCCTGCGTGGGCGGCAGTGCCACAGGCGATAATGAATATTTTTTGAATAGATTGAGCAACTGCTGGGGTGAGGTTTAATTCGTCCAGATGAATACGCCCGTTTTGAAAATCAACCCGCCCAGCAATTGTGTCGGTGAGAGACCGAACCTGTTCGTGAATTTCCTTTTGCATAAAGTGGCGATATTCCCCTTTTTCGGCTGCCACCGGGTCCCAAGAAATAGTGTGGGGCGAGGCGGCAATGGGATCTCCTTGTAGGGTTTGGACTTGGACATCTTCTCTTCTAACCACTGCCATCTGCTGAGAGTCAAGGAAGATCACTTTACGGGTGTGTTCGAGGATGGCTGGCAGGTCCGAAGCGACAAAATTTTCTCCCTCTCCGATGCCGATCACAACCCCGCCGGCGTTTCCAATCCGCGCAGCAATTAATTTGTCCGGCTCTCTGGTTGAAAAAATCACGATCCCATGCGCACCTTCGATGTGCTGCAAGGCTTTTTGGACGGCTGCGGTGAGGTCATTTTGGGTCGGGAGATACCTTTCGATAAGATGTGCAATCACTTCGGTATCCGTTTCAGAGCTAAACACCGCCCCTTCTGCTTCCAATTCTTCGCGCAGGCTACGGTAGTTTTCGACAATTCCGTTGTGGACGACCACCACTTCACCGGTCATCCCGACGTGTGGGTGGGCATTTTTGGCGCTCGGGGCGCCATGAGTTGCCCAACGGGTATGTCCAATACCCAAATTTCCACAGAGCGGATTTTGCTGCACGAGTTCGATGAGATGGCTGATCTTGCCTGCGTCACGGCGAATTTCGATCCTCTGATTGCTGAGCACAGCCAAGCCAGCCGAGTCGTAGCCGCGGTACTCCAGACGTTGGAGACCGTTAAGAATAATGGGCGTCGCATCGCGCGGCCCGATATAACCGACGATTCCACACATGAGCATCCCTCCAAAATTCAAATGATTCCATCGGCTGAAGCATAGATTGAGATGCTTCCCGATGAGCTGATTCCCACTCTTCCAACGTTTGTGCAGGGGGTTACCCTCCTGTTTTGGGTTGGAAGTCTGTTTGGAGGGGAGAGAACGGATGGTGGGGCATCCGGAGGGCTTCCGCTGATCTTTCGATTTTCCCGCACAGGTGCGGTTAGTCTCTCTTTGCAGAGAGAAACCCTCTCCTCGTCAACCGTCCTAGGCAGACGGACCTTGCGCTATCTCTCCCGCAAAACTTTTCCCAAGTCACCTCCCGATCTTAAGAATTAATCGTCCGCTATTATACCAAAGGATGAAACCTCGTCCGATGCTGAAGGTTGAACATTCTAAACAAACCTTAATGAAAGATAAGCCTTTTAAGGCAGTAAAAGGGGATTCCGCTTTCAATGGTATAATCCCGCAAGATGAATCTCGGGAATAGGAAAAAATTGAAAGAAGTCGCATCTTCAGGATGTGGAAAGAAAAAGCATCCCTTCATCCCATTTGAAATTAAACACTTTATGAGGAGAACCGCTTGAAATTCAATCCCCTCAACTGGTTGTTGGGATTTTTTTCCTTGGATATCGGCATCGACTTGGGGACGGCCAACACTTTGGTGAACGTGCGCGGCAAAGGGATTGTGATTAACGAGCCCTCTTGGGTAGCTATTAATAAAAAGACACGCGAACCCTTAGCCATTGGCGCTGAAGCCAAAGAGATGGTCGGCCGTACGCCGGCCAATGTCATTGCCATCCGACCGTTACGAGATGGCGTCATCTCCGATTTTGAAATTACCCAAGCGATGTTAGAATACTTTATCGGTAAAGCCCATGAGCAATCGATCGTCCCGGTACCGAGACCAAGAGTAGTGATTGGCATTCCGCAGGGAGTGACGGAGGTCGAGAAAAGGGCGGTTTACGAAGCCGGAATGTCCGCTGGGGCGCGGGAGGTTTACCTGATCGAAGAGCCTATTGCGGCGGCACTTGGGGCCGGTTTACCGATTTCGGAAATTCGCGGCAGTATGATCCTCGACATTGGTGGAGGTACTTCGGAAGTTGCCGTTGTTTCTATGGGTGGTATTGTGGTTGCGCGCTCTTTGCGTGTCGCAGGTGATGAGATGGACCAGGATATTATAGAGTATGTACGCAATAAATATAACCTATTGATCGGTGAACGGATGGCTGAACAGGCAAAGATCACCATTGGGTCGGCTTATCACTTGCCCCAAGAAAAAACCTTGGTCCTGCGCGGCCGCAATCTGGTTACCGGCTTGCCTGAGGCTGTGGAAGTTTCCTCAGTAGAAATCCGTGAAGCGATCAGCGGTTCGGTGCAGACCATTATTGACACCATTAAGGATGCCATGGATGAGGCTCCTCCAGAGATTGTAGCGGACTTAATGGAAACGGGGATTTGTATGACCGGGGGAGGCGCGCTTTTACAAATGTTGGATAAACGGTTAAGCGAAGAGCTGCGCATTCGAGCCTGGGTTGCAGATGAGCCTTTATCCTGCGTCGCCCGTGGGGCAGGGATCATCCTTGAAGATTTAGATCATCTGAGCCGCTTTTTGGTGGGTCTGGAACGTGGGAGTACGAAGCACGAATAAGAAATGAGTACTGCCTCTCGCAATTTGCAAACGATCGTTTTTGTGTTGATCGCGGTAGGTTTGATTGCACTTGCTCTAGGTGGGTATCTCAATCCTTTCTCGCGCATCTTGCTAAATCCCCTCATAGAACTTCAGACTTGGGTTTATTCCCGCTATCAGGTTGCCCAAAATGTTCTGCGAGCACCACAAGACATAGCCCGTTTGCAACAACGCAACTTGCAACTTGAAGCCCAAGTCTCTCAATTGCAAGCCCAGATCATTGAACTGCAACAACAATTAACTGAAGCACGCATTTTATCTGCATTGGTGGATTTTGCGCGAGCAAACCCCGAAAACCGCTATCAAGCTGCGGCTGTGATCGGACGAGACCCCAGTCCGTTCTTGAGGTATATCCTTATCAACCGCGGTTCGGATGACAACATTCGGCGCGGTATGCCGGTGGTTACCCAACAGGGTTTGGTAGGCAGGATTGATGCCGTGACAGCCAATGCAGCGCGAGTGCAATTAATTACCGACTCGGGAGCGGTAGTGAATGCTAAGATTCAACCTTCGGGAACACAAGCGGTCTTAAAGGGACAAGTGAGTGGGGATTTATTGCTCGACTTAATTCCTCAGGGCGCGCCGATCGAGGTTGGAAATTTGGTTCTCACTTCGGGGTTGGGCGGAGGCTATCCTCCAAATATTGTCATCGGACAAATCTCCGGCATCCGTAGCCAACCACAAGACATCTTTCAATCCGCTACGGTTCAGAGTGTGGTGGATTTCAACCAATTGGAGATTGTCTTGGTGATTGTGAATTTTCGGCCGGTGAATCTTGAGCCCTTAATTCCACAGGGCAGTCAACCATAAAGAGAGTGCACTTTTATGGCTATCCTTGCGGCGTTTTTGGTCTTTATCCCCTTACTTATGATCCAGATCGGGATTCTTGCCAATTTGCCTTTGATACAGGGCTACCCAGATTTGATCTTGATTACCATTCTCGCCTGGTCTTTGCGGCGAGAAGTGCGCACTGCCTGGCATTGGGCTCTGATTGGAGCTCTTCTTGTGACTTGGGTCTCTGCGATGCCTTTCGGAGTGTATCTGCTTGCCTATACCTCGGTTGTTGGTCTAGCTTTGCTCGTTCGAAGAATGGTTTGGCGAATTCCTTTTCTATCCATGTTGGTCATGACGATCATTGGAACTTTCGTAACTGATAGCATAAGCCAATTGGCATTACAGTTATCAGGTCGCCCGTTTGTCATCGAATACACTTTCGCGGCGATCTTTCTGCCAAGCGTGTTGTATAATTTCTTATTTGCCATACCGATTTATGCCTTGATCGGTGAGTTAGCCAGATGGCTTTATCCGCTGGAGCCGCTCTATGAGTCCTAACGGAATGCCTGAAAAACATCTCTCTCCAATTCGATTGACGATTTTTATGGTGGTGGTGGGGGCAATCTTCTCAATTTATATATTCCGCCTTTTTTCGCTGCAGATTTTGCAAGTGAAAGATTGGGTCGCTCGGGCAGAGGAGAATCGAGTGGAGGTGCTTAATTTGCCTGCCACGCGGGGAATTATTGTCGATCGAAATGGGATTGTCCTTGCGCGCAACATCCCTTCTTTCAATGTGGTTATCACCGCAGCGAATTTACCGGATGATGTCGGTGAGGTGCAAGAGATCTATCGCCAGCTTTCTGAAATCCTCGGGATGCCGGTCAATCTCAATCGAATCACTCCTGACAACCCCTATGTTCCTTGTTTTTCTCAGCATGGCATCGCCCAGATCGCTGAGTACGGCTTATCGTCAACCCCTTACCAGCCTGTGCGCATTAAGTGTGATATTCCTGAACAAGTTGCTCGGGTGATCCAAGAAAAGGCGGTTGATTGGCCCGGTGTTTCGATTGAGATTGAACCAATCCGCGATTATCCAACTGGATCGCTGACTGCTTCCATCATCGGATTTTTGGGTCCAATCCCGGCTAATCAGGAAGAAGAGTTCCGAGCAAAGGGTTTTGTTCCCAACCGGGATAAAGTTGGCTACGCCGGTCTGGAGTTGCAATTTCAAGACCTTTTGGCAGGCAGGAACGGCACTTGGAAGGTTGAGGTCGATGTCGCTGGAAAAGTTATCCGTGGTTTGGAGCCGCCGGTCAATCCCGTTCCAGGCGCTAATTTGCGTTTGACCCTTGATACCCGTTTGCAACAGGCAATGACCGGCATCCTAATCGGAGAGATCGAGTTCTGGAATCGATACCTGAACACCATTCGCTCGACCAGCGGGGTGGTGATCGCCATGAATCCGAAAACCGGAGAAATCCTAGGGATGGTTTCCTACCCCACATACGAAAATAATCGCATGGCGCGTTTTATCCCGGCTTATTACTACAATCAATTGATCAACGACCCAGCTAATCCTCTGCTGAATCATGCGGTCGGGGATGTTTTACCGGCTGGATCGGTGTTTAAGTTGAGTACGGCAGTTGGCGCTTTAAACGAGGGCGTGGTGACTCCCGAACAAGTGCTCTCGACGCCACCCAAAATTACCATTACCGAGCGCTATTATGCCAATGACCCCGGACGTGAGCGAGAGTTTGTGGATTGGAACAAAGCCGGCTTTGGACAGTTAGACTTCCTTGGGGGGATCGCTAACTCCAGCAATGTCTATTTTTACAAGCTCGGTGGCGGTTATCGCGATGAGGTGCCGGTTGGATTAGGGATTTGTCGTTTAGGCACGTATGCGCGTGCGTTGGGATATGGGGAATATCCGGGGATTGAGTTGCCAGAAGAGGAGAAAGGATTACTGCCAGATCCGAAGTGGAAGCGCATTACTCACGGGGAAGGCTGGTCAACAGGAGACACCTACATTGCCAGTGTGGGACAAGGGTATGTTTTAGCTACCCCTCTACAAGTGTTGTTATCTGCTGCAACCATTGCGAATGACGGTAAGCTGATGAAACCGACCTTGATCCGTGAGATCACCGATGCGGAAGGAAACGTGATTCAGCCTTTTTCCCCTGTAATGCGCTGGGACATCACAAAAGACGCGGTGATTCAGGAATTCTATGACACGACCATTCGGGGCTGTGAGCCCATCGAGGGTCAGACCAAAACCGTTCAACCTTGGGTGATCGATAAGGTTCAAGAGGGTATGCGTAGGGCAGTGACCAACGGGACGTTAACCCGTGAATTTCGCAATGTGACCATCCCGGTGGCGGGAAAAACCGGCACGGCTGAGTATTGTGACCAATATGCGAATGCGAAGAATTTATGTATTCCGGGTAACTGGCCCTCTCATGCTTGGACAGTGGCTTACGCACCCTACGGAGACCCTGAGATCGCTGTGGTCGCGTTTGTCTACAACGGTGGCGAAGGGGCGTCCGTGGCTGGCCCAATTGTGCGCCAGGTCATTGAAGCCTATTTTGAATTGAAACGCATTGATACGGCACTCGGTTTGCCGTAGATTCGTGTATAATTTTAAGGATAATCATTCTAATCAATCAATTTTCTTTGAATAAAAGTGAACCATCTAGTCTTTTGCTAATCAAAATGGTGCAGGTCAAGGGCATTCGTGAGGGATTGCTGTTTCTTCTCGAAGCAGGGGAATGGGAAGAGAATCGGCGCGCCTTATTCAGGATGGTGGGAGAAAGGCAAGAATTTTGGAGAGGGGCAAAGGTTGCCCTAGATAGCCGCACTGTTGTGATTGGTGAGGAAGAAATCCTAAGTCTCAAGGATGAATTGAGCCACTATAACCTCACCTTATGGGCCGTATTGAGCGAATCTCCCTCCACGCAATTGGCTGCCCAAAAGTTGGGCTTAGCAACTCACCTGAGTCGTCCGGAAAAAGAAGATAGAGAAGCTCTAAGTACCATTGTTCACGACGGAGAAGATGCGGTTTTGGTGAATAAAACCCTGCGCTCGGGGTATCGGGTTGAGTATGCCGGCCATGTTGTTGTGCTTGGGGATGTCAATCCGGGGGCAGAAATCATTGCGGCAGGGAATGTAATCGTGTGGGGGCGCCTGCGGGGCGTGGTTCATGCCGGCGCAGAAGGAAACACCCAGGCTGTTGTGTGTGCTTTGGATTTGCAACCCACCCAACTGCGCATAGCCGACCAAATTGCCCTTACCCCGCAACGGAAGGGAAAACCACAACCAGAAATGGTACATTTGCAAGATGGGCAGTTAGTTGCCGAACCTTGGAATGCAAAGGATAGATAGGGAAATTTATGCCAGCAAAAGTTATTACGATAACTTCCGGTAAAGGCGGGGTGGGGAAAACTACTGCGACAGCCAACATCGCTGCGGCTTTGGCTACCTCTGGTGCTAAGGTGGTTTGCATTGACGCTGATATTGGGTTGCGCAATCTGGATGTGGTTTTAGGTTTGGAAAATCGCATTGTTTACGATTTAGTGGATGTGGTTGAAGGTCGCTGCCGCCTGCGTCAGGCGATGATTCGCGATAAGCGTCTTCCCGAACTTTATCTAATCCCGGCCGCCCAAACGCGCGATAAAAGCGCCGTCTCTCCGAGTGACATGGTTCGTCTGTGTGATGAATTGCGGGCAGAGTACGAGTGGATTTTGATCGATTCGCCGGCAGGGATCGAACGGGGGTTTCGCAATGCGATTGCCCCGGCCGATATGAGCATTGTTATCACCAATCCAGAAGTTTCTGCTGTTCGGGATGCTGATCGGATAATTGGCTTAATCGAGGCTGAGGAAAAAGGTCCGGCGCGCTTGATCATCAACCGCATCAAACCCGAAATGGTCAAAAAGGGCGATATGCTCTCCGCTGAGGATGTGTTGGAATTACTGGCTATTGAATTGCTGGGATTAATCCCTGAAGACGAAGAGGTCATCATTAGCACGAATCGGGGCGTGCCGGTGGCATTAGATGGCAAAAGCCGCGCAGGGCAGGCTTTTCGCAATATTGCCAGCCGCTTACGAGGAGAGAAAGTACCGTTTCTGGAGCTGGAAGATCAGAGTGGTATATTGAGCCAAATCGGTCGCTTCTTACGCAGAGGAGGCGGATAAAATGGCTCGCATCATTGACCGCATCCTCAACCGGCAAACCAACTCAGCCTACCAGGCCAAGGAAAGGATGAAACTGCTTTTGGTCCATGATCGCACCAATCTCAGCGCTAAGGTGCTGGAAGACCTCAAAGATGAATTAATCGGAGTTATCTCGCGTCATGTTGAGATTGACGAGAAAGCAGTTCGCATTGAGATTTCTCAACAGGGAAGAGAGCAACGTCTGATTGCGGATATTCCCTTAAAGACACCGACGCGAAGGCGACTGGGATAAGTGGATATGCGTGGAGTCAACTGGCGCCATTTTGATTTTTGGTTGTTAGGGGCTGTAGCTATCTTGACCATCTTCGGGATCACGATGATCCGCTCAGCCATTGCGGGTAATATTGAGTTGCAGGAGCTCAATCTCGTCAGACGACAATTAATTTTTGCCATTCTTGGCTTTGTTGTGGTGATCATTACCGCTTCCATTGATTATCATACTTGGTCAACCCTAAATCAGACGATGTATGTGGGAATGTGGGTGCTCCTCGCAATCCTCTTTGTGACCGGAGCGGTTTTTTTTGGGTCGGCACGCTGGTTCGATACCGGCGTGATCTTGATTCAGCCTTCAGAGTTAGCTAAAATTGTGATGATTCTGGTTCTGGCTGATTTCTTTTCGCGCAACCAACACCGCATCCATGATCTGCGGGTGGTGATCCAAAGCCTGATCTTAACGATTGGAATTGTCATTTGGATTTTATTGCAGCCCAACTTAAGTACTTCTATTGTAATCTTTGTTATCTGGTTTGCCCTTCTCTTTGTCAGTGGATTGAAACCTAAACATCTTTTTGCGTTTCTTGGATTAGGCATTTTAGCACCCATCGTTAGCTTCCCCTTTTTGGTTGATTACCAACGAGACCGAATAATCAACTTTCTTTTCCCGGACCCTGAGGCACGCCATGGCGAAATTTACAATATTCAACAAGCTCTGATCAGCATCGGCTCTGGAGGCTTATTGGGCAAGGGATATGGGCATGGCTCACAGGTGCAATTGCGCTTTTTGAAGGTGCGCCATTCCGATTTTATCTTTTCGGCAATCGCTGAGGAATTTGGATTTATCGGCACACTGTTGGTGCTCCTCTTGTTGCTTTTTGTCATCTATCGCTGCCTTTTGGTAGCAAAGCACGCCCAAGATGCTTTTGGCGGTTTGATCGCCTATGGGGTAGCTACCTTGATTGCCTTCCAAGCGATTGTGAATATCGGCGTTAACTTAAATCTATTGCCAGCAACTGGCTTAACGCTACCTTTTGTCAGCTACGGAGGGAGTTCGCTCTTGTCCATCTTGCTGGGGATTGGCCTTGTAGAGAGCGTTGCCCTGCGTCAAAAGGCGCTGGAATTCTCAACAGCTTAATCTTTTTTGGTTTGTGGAGCAATTATGGTTGATAGACTTCCCCCTGTTCGGGTGCGTTTTGCACCTTCGCCTACCGGAAGAACCCATCTCGGCAGTGGTCGTACAGCCTTATACAATTACCTGCTTGCCCGCCAAACTGGCGGGCAGTTTCTCTTGCGCATTGAAGATACCGACCAGAAACGTTACGTTCCAGAGGCAGAGCAAGAGCTGATCGAGAGCCTGAACTGGCTCGGTTTGCAATGGGACGAAGGCCCCGATGTTGGCGGACCCTATGGTCCATATCGCCAATCGGAACGCAAAGAGATTTATTTAGAGTACGCAAAGCAATTGGTTGAAAAGGACAAAGCCTACTATTGCTTTTGCACTCCAGAACGTTTAGCGCGCTTGCGCGAGCAGCAAATGCACAACAAGCAACCGACAATGTACGATGGCTTGTGCCGCCAATTAACCCTAGAAGATGCCTTGCGTCGGGTTAGGCAAGGCGAACCGCATGTCATTCGCTTCAAGACTCCCAAAGAAGGCTCGATCACGGTGCGAGATTACTTGCGGGGCGAAATTACGGTGGAAAATCGGACGATCGACGATTATATTTTGGTCAAATCGGATGGCTGGGCGCTCTACCACTTGGCGGCCATGGTCGATGATCAACTGATGCGCATTACGCACGTCTTGCGCAGTTCGGAGTGGCTTTCTACCTTTCCGCTTCACGCGCATATTATCCGCGCCTTCGGTTGGCAAGAACCGTTGTTTGTGCACCTCTCGGTCTTCCTCAAGCCGAGCGGAAAAGGCAAGATGAGCAAGCGCGAGTCGGCTCAACTGTTGCAGGATGGCTATTCGATCTTCATTAAGGACTTAGAGCAATTGGGCTATCTGCCTGAGGCGGTGGTGAATTGGATTGCCCTAATGGGGTGGAGTTATGATGATAAGACTGAGTTTTTCACGATGCAAGACCTAATCGAGAAATTTAGCTTGGATCACCTGAATCCTTCACCAGCGGCGATCAACTTCACCAAATTTGATCACTTTAATGGGTTGCATATTCGCCATCTTGCGATTGAGGACCTAGCCAAGAGAGTCAAGCCCTTCTTCGTGAAGGCGGGCTTAAAGGTCGAGGATCAGAAGCTGATCCAGATTGCTCCCATCATTCAAGAGCGCCTTGTCACTTTGGATGATGCGGTCGAGATGGCGGGCTTTTTCTTTCGGGAAGAGTTGGAATATGAGCCTTCACTGCTGATCGGTAAGAATATGAGCGCAACCCAGTCCCTGAAGGCTTTGCAGGAATGTGAGAGATTGTTGAGCAGTCTGGATTTTACTGAGAAAGAAACCATAGAAACAGCCCTGCGTTCCTTAGCGGAGCACATGGGATTGAAAGCCGGTCAACTTTTTGGCATTTTGCGCATTGCCGTAACCGGTCAGAGCGTCAGTCCGCCGCTAATTGAGAGCATGGTTATCTTAGGTAAAGCGACCGTGATGGAGCGGGTTCAGATAGCTTTGAAGAGGTTGGCTGAGGTTGTACAGGAGAGCAGTGCGTAGTCAGCCCATTGGCTTTAGCAAAAAAGAGCGACCTTTTTGGTCAATGGCCCTCCATCAATAAAGGTTCTTTTCTTAGCACAAAGGCGCAAAGCCATCAAGAGTTTCGGTGACGATTCAGCCATCATGCTTTACACGTTGGTTTGTTGGGCGAAAGTCCTGCCTCCGTACATGAAAGTCGGAGCCGTTTGCTTTGGCGCCTAGCCGAAAGGGCTTGCATGCGCTGAGCAGGCGGCTTCAGCCCTGCCCATCCAGACAGACGGCTGAATAGTTACTTATCCCGATCTCAGGTTAGCATTAGCCTTCTCGACTCGTCCCAATTCTTAATCCGTCTCCACCCATTCATAGACCGTTGCCCCGATGATCTCTTTTAGGGCACGGGTCGTGAGCGATAAGTTATCGGCGTTTGGGATCAGGTTCAACACAAGGTTTACTAAATTGGGCGTTGTCATCGTCCTCCAACCAATCTGGGTGACCGTATAGTCGGTGGGAGCAGGAATCACCTCTAACCCTTGCCGTTCAAAAGCCCGCACCGAACGGGGCATGTGCATCGCTGAGGTTACTAAAAGGATGCGTCTTACGCCCATAGCATCTAATAATTCTTTGGTAAATTGAGCGTTTTGCAAAGTGTTCTGAGAACGGCCCTCTAAGATGAGGGCATCTCGGGGCACTCCCATCAATTCTAAAAGGACAGCCATCTCCGCTGCCGGGTTATCACTGCTGGGTGTGTACCACTCGATTCCCCCTCCGCTGAGGAGCAGTTTTTGCGCTTTCCCCTCTCGATAAAGTCGAGCAGCATAGATCAAACGATCGCCGGCGCCGTTAATTTCCGCCATCAGGCGGGGCGGGTTTGCCGCCAATGTCCCGCCGCCCAACACCACCATTACCTCTACCTCAGGAACTTCTTTTAGGGGTAAGTATTGCCATTCTAGCCATTTTGCTAAATTGTATGCCACCAAGCGATTCCCGCCCAGCCAAAGCAGCAAAAAACTCGCCAAGACCATTGCCCGAGCGAGTCGCCGTCTTTGATAAAAGCCAAGCGCCACCATCAAGAGGATACAAGACAAACCTAAAGGATAAATCAGTGGCGGCAAGATTTTTGACAGAAAGACAAACATTGCAAATTGCTCCTCTTAGAAGGCCTTAGTTGCTCTCAATTTTCACCCGCAGAAGACGATCTTGACCACTCAAGTCTTTAATCACGCTAACCTCTGCTTGCGGAAAGACCCGGTGTGCCATAGCTAGCATGGCAAGCGATTGAGAAGAATCGATTTCACAAGCAATCAGACAATCTTCCCTAACTACTGCCGCTAAGGCCGGCAATAACCCACGATATAAATCCAACCCATCGCTGCCGCCATCTAGGGCTAAGGTTGGTTCTTTGCCGTAGATTGGCAGTGCCCTCAGGCGCTGCGAGGGAATATAAGGCAAATTGGCACAGAGCACGTCAAATCTCCTCGCCAAGGGAGGCAACAACGAAGCGCAAATCAAAGCTATGCGCTCTTGTAAATCATATTTTGCGACATTTCTCTTTGCCACAGCCAAAGCAGGCAAAGATAGATCGCTCGCTACCACGCGCACTCGCTCACAGGCAAGGGCAATGGAGATCGCCACACATCCTGTGCCTGTGCCAATATCCAAGGCCGCTTCGGCTTGAGGATGACTTTCCAACCAAGCCAAAACCTCTTCGACCATCAGTTCAGTTTCAGGGCGCGGGATTAGGGTCGCTTCCGTAACGATAAACTTTTTGCCGAAAAACTCCCATTCACCGAGCAAATAGGGTAAAGGGACACCTTCCCGATAAAGGGCTATGTTTTCAGTCAGGGACTGAAGCTGTTCAGCCGTGAGTTCATAATCCCCGTGGCTTAAAACCCAGGCGCGTGAACGCCCAAGCAGGTGAGCCGCTAGCACGGTGACATCTAATTCCGAGGAATCTGTGACCCCCCTCCACTCAGGCGAAGTCTGTTGCAGGAAGTCAGCCAGCTTCACCGATGATCACAAGGTTACGCTTCAACTTCGATGGCTGCCAAGCGTTCGGCTTCGTCGCGTAAAGCAAGTTCCTCGATAAATTCGTCAATTTCCCCTTCCATGACAGCCGGCAAGTTGTAGCTAGAAAGGTTAATGCGATGGTCAGTGACGCGCGATTGAGGATAATTATACGTGCGAATTTTCTCCGCCCGCTCCCCTGTGCCCACCTGAGAGCGGCGCGCTTGCTCGATACTCTGACGTTGCTTTTCCATTTCGATTTCATACAGGCGCGCCCGCAAAATACTCAACGCCCGCAGTTTGTTTTGCAACTGCGAACGCTCGTCCTGACACTGCACAACAATGCCTGTCGGGAGATGGGTCAAACGGATCGCCGTGGCATTTTTCTGTACATTTTGCCCTCCTGCTCCGGCCGACTTATAGACATCAATGCGTAAATCTGACTCGGGGATATCCACTTCGACTTCGTCGGCCTCTGCCAAAACCGCCACCGTTGCAGTGGAAGTGTGAATGCGCCCGGATGCTTCAGTAACCGGCACGCGTTGAACCCGATGAACGCCCGACTCGTACTTGAGACGAGAATACGCCCCCCGCCCTTTGACCATGAAGATAATCTCCTTATAGCCGCCAATCCCAATCTCGTTAGCCGATAAAACATCGATCTCCCAGCCTTTTTTCTCGGCATAACGGCTGTACATGCGGAAAAGGTCGGCAGCAAAGAGGGCAGCTTCATCGCCCCCTGTCCCAGCGCGGATTTCCATGATGACATTGCGCATATCGCGCTTGTCGCGGGGCAATAACATGCTCTTGATTTCTTTTTCCAAGCGTTCGATTTTTTGATCGAGTTCTTCGATCTCCGCTTCTGCTAACTGACGCAGTTCCTCGTCATCTCCTTCTAGGAAAGAGCGGGCTTCCTCCCTTCTTTCTATCATTTGGCGATACTGGCGGGCTTTTTCGACCAGCGGTTCAAGCTCACTGCGCTCCATGTTTAATTCCGCAGCCCGCTGGTAGTCGCTGCCCACTTCAAGGAGGGCGCGATTGAGTTCCTCGTATTTTTCTTCGATACCACGTAATTTATCTAACATACCCTAACGCAATCCAATGTGTTTGTAATTTATCGACGAGCGCAGCGAGGAGAAATCTTGAGGACTTCTCGCTTCGCTCGAAGTGACACGCCAAGATAATAAACTTTGCTCAAAATGACATATCAAGATGGTAAGCCAATCCCGAACTCAGGTTAACTTAACTTTTTAGCCGCAATTCTTGCAGGCAAGATTAACCTTTGTCATCAATCTTGAAACCGAATGTTTATTATACCACGCTGGAACTTCACCATCTCCCCTAACGTCTAACCTTCAGAAGTACCCTCTCGATTCAAGTTCTAGAAAACCAACGAAACCATCATGAAAAAACCTGTTTTCTCGTTGCTTTTGTCCTTGATCCTCTGGTTGAGTTTACCCGCTGCCCAGCTTGCCTCCGCAGATGGCATCATCATCCCCGAGCCACCGCTTTGTCCGATGCCGATTTGCATCGATCCTCCCTGTCCTCCCCCACCACCTTGTCCACCTACACCCCTTGCCCAATTAGTCATCCGCTATCACCATGTCAACGTCACCATCGAGGATCAAATTGCCATCACCAAAGTAGAACAAGCCTTTTACAACCCCAATGACTGGGCGATCGAAGGCACTTATCTCTTTCCCATCCCTCCTGATGCAGCCCTGACCTCGTTCAAGCTCTTGATGGACGGCAGAGCAGTTGAAGGGGAAATCTTAGAAGCGGAGAAAGCACGCCAAAAATATGAAGAAATTACTGCGACCTTACGAGACCCTGCCTTGCTTGAATATGTCAACCGCAATGCCGTTCAAGCGCGCCTCTTCCCCATCCCACCCCGCACCGAACGCCAAATCACCTTGGAATACGCGCAAGTGCTCTCTCTAGAAGGGAATTTCCTTAACTTTCTCTACCCTCTTAGTACCGAAAAGTTTTCTGTCAAACCGCTGGAATCGGTTGTGATCAACGTCAATGTCCGCTCGTCTATTCCCATCCGCGCCATCTACTCTCCCTCTCATTCGGTTTCGGTTAGCCACCAATCTGAAACCGAAGCTCAAATCGGCTACGAGGAAAACGATGTCCTTCCCGACCAAGATTTCTCGCTGATCATCTCCCTTGGGGAAAGCCAAGCGATCCACCTCTTCACCTTTCGCGATCCTCACGATCGCTTCGACTCAGACGGCACGTTTTTGTTGATGCTAGCACCTTCCCCTAAATTCTCCACAAAGCCCATCCCAAAAGATGTTCTTCTCGTGCTCGATCGCT
This sequence comes from uncultured Anaerolineales bacterium, assembly GCA_937928795.1. Taxonomy (GTDB): domain Bacteria; phylum Chloroflexota; class Anaerolineae; order Anaerolineales; family UBA4823; genus NAK19. Next base: position 1,174 of record CALFWB010000039.1, on the reverse strand, counting down.
CTGGAAGCATGGAGGGCGAAAAATTCCAACAAGCCATGCGAGCCCTTGAGTATGTTCTCGAGCACTTGAATCAGGAAGATCGCTTTAACATCCTTGCCTTTAGCACCGACGTCCTCTCATACAAAGCGAATCTTCGTCCAGCCGCTGAAGCAGCCGAAGCGAAACGTTGGCTCAAGAATTTATCAGCAGAAGGGAGTACAGACATCCACACGGCCTTGCTCCAAGCTCTGCAGATGATCACGCCGGACCGCCCGACTTATCTGATCTTCCTCACAGACGGCTTACCTACCGTTGGGATTCAAGACAGCTCGTTGATCCTAAACGAGGTTCGCCTGAATGCCCCACCGAATTTGCGGCTCTTCCCCTTTGGCGTTGGTTATGATGTAGATACCTTCCTGCTCGATTCCCTCGCCCAAGAGAACCACGGTCAAAGCACCTACATCCAACCCGGCGAAGACCTCACCCGCAAGCTGACCGCTTTTTATGAACGGATTGAAGCCCCTCTCCTTACCGACCTTGCACTCGACTTCGGCGAGGTCAAGGTGTATGATGTCTATCCTGCGCCGCTCCCCGACCTCTTCGCTGGCTCGCAAATTCTGGTGGTTGGGCGTTATCGGGGAGGCGGTGCAACCGAAATTCGCTTGAGCGGGCAGATTGACGGAAAAGCAGAAACCTTTATTTTTCCCAATCAAGTGTTCGATCGAGAAGGCACAGCTTTTCCCTCTCCCACTCAAGCTGCCATCCCCCGCTTGTGGGCAACGCGCAAAATTGGACATTTACTCACTCAGATTCGCCTCAAAGGCGCCGATCCGGAGACGATCGAGCAAATTGTGCGCCTCAGCATTCGCTACGGCATTGTTACTCCCTACACCTCCTATCTCGCCACCGAAGAGACCCTACTTGGAAGCAACGAACAAACGCGCATCAGAGAAGAGCAATGGCAAACCTATCAAGCAGCTCCAGGCGAAGAAATCAGCGGGATGGATGCAGTTCAAAAAGCGGCTGAACAGGTAGCTCTGACTGCAGCCGAAGCCCCTCCGCCCATCAATGATGAACTGCAGCAAAAAGTCAAAATCCTTGGCGATCGCACTTTTCTATTTTCCAATAACATCTGGATTGATACAGCTTATGACCCCGATAAGATGAGCACTCAGCCGGTTGCCTTTTTATCCGA
>CALFWB010000038.1 GCA_937928795.1 uncultured Anaerolineales bacterium | reverse complement strand
GGCTGAAACACACCAATGTGTTGGCAAAGCAAGCAGGCAAACCAATCACATGCAACGTTGGTATGGCACCTTGAGACAATCTTGCGCACGGTTCGCCAGAAAAACATGGTCGTTCTCGAAATCGGACACCATGCATGAAATTGTGACACGGCTCTTTATCATTCGACATAATCTATCACTTGTTACTAAACCACCACCAGCTTTTTTTCTTTTGTTCAAGCCATCCTGACTGTTTTCCGTGGTCGGTTGCAGTCGCAAAGCCTAAGGATCGGTTGGTAAAGTGCTGGTTATTGCAGTGGACTCATAATTTCAGTCCAAATTAACCATTCAGGAGGTGGATAATGTGTCGAGTTTACTTTGGACTTACTTTGGCTGGTCTATTGGCGATGCTGATTAATGCTTGTGCTCCTTCAATGCCAGCTACCGAACCCACTCCGAGCTTGACAGCGGTTTATGCCTCTTTGGTGACTGATACCCCACAAGCACCTGCTGCAACACCTACGGCGGCAACCGCGGTGTGGAAAATAACGCCTTCTGTAGTTGTGGTTTACAATGCAGAGCGCTGGACATTTGATGAGACACAAAACCAATTAGTGTGGCAAGGGTCGCCAGAGTGTATCTTGGCCCAAAACATCGGGCGAGGTGTGCCTGAAACCTGGCAGATCACTGAAATGGAAATAACATTAGGTGCGCGAAAAGTCCTGCGCCGACATTTCATTGATGCTGAGGGTCATGTTCAGTTTCTGGTATATCATCTGAAAGGGTTAGATTATCTTGAAAGTGAGGGCGTGTTGCTCTTGGTCCCTCCCACGGATTGGGAAACCTGCGCCGCAGAGGCAGAAAATGTGCTGGCACAGGTGCGAGAAGCACCGTAAAAAAAAGCGACGCGCTGCAACTAGGGCAAAGAATGCCCCAGATTTAGGGCCTGGGTTTCTTTATCCATGCGTAACTGCCTACCCGATCTTACCAAAGTTCTTTTAAACTAACCCTATGGCTGAACACCCACTGGCAATCAGCATTCTGCAAAAACGACTTGCCGAACTGACGCGTCTCAATTCTCGAAAATGGTCTAAATTTGAGCGAACCATGGGTATTATACTTGGACATGGAAGAACCTGGCGAAATGAGATATTTTTAGCTCTCAATATTACCGCAGGTTCTTCCCTTTTTACTACAACTTTTGCGTGCACACCGATTGAAAAGCCCTAGAGTTTAAGTGGCTGGGCATAGACTTCAAGTATAATTTCCCAAGTGGAACTTCGCCCCATCGAATACATCCTCGCCGATCAACTATCCGCCTTGCGCTGGTCTCTCAGCCTCGCCGAATCTTGCACCGGGGGGCTCATTGCCCATCGGATCACCAATGTGCCGGGGTCTTCAGAATATTTTTGGGGCGGCGTAGTCGCCTATTCTAACGCCGCAAAGAGCAATCTCCTCGGGGTAGCGCAAGAAACGCTGGACCAATTCGGGGCTGTTAGCCAAGCGACTGTTATCGAAATGGCACAAGGGGTTCAGAAACTCTTTGGCAGCCAAACGGCCATTGCGGTCAGCGGTATCGCCGGCCCGAGCGGCGGTTCGCCACAAAAACCGGTGGGCACAGTGTGGATCGGAATAGCTACTCCCGAAACCATCTTTGCCCACTCCTATCGCTTTTTCGGCAATCGCCAACAAATTAAACAGCAAAGTGCAGAAATTGCCCTCTGGCTTCTGGCTCAAACGCTAACCCTGCATTGGAGCGATGCAGCCATCCAACGTCAGGTTCAGGCAAATCAACCAATTGCGGTTGACTTTAGCAGCGATGATCTGGACACAATGCGAATTCGAGCCATTTATTGGCAAGAGAAATGGATTCCCATCGAATCGATCGGGCGTCGCTGGCAAGACGCCAGCGGCAGCCACTTTCTGACCCTGAGCTATCAAGGCACTGTCTTTGAATTAATCCGCAAAGCGGACGGATGTTGGTTTCTCCGCCCGCCAATGGAGGCAATCCGTTTTGCTTGAGCCTGCCTAAGCCCCCAAACGCGCTCGCTCCTCGGCGACGACCTTTTCCTCTAGTTTTTTGAACAACGGTAAAGGTTGTTGCAAGGTTTGTGCGGCGGGCAGCTCACTGAGCTTCCATTCACCGGCTGCCCGAGTGCTATCATAGAGCAAAACGCGATGTTCACCCAACTCATCGGTCAGCAATTCGGTTTTTTGTTCGCCAAAGAGAGGCTGCGAATACCCAAGATACTCATGTAACTTTTCCGAGCTAAAGGGCAGGAAGGGCGCAAAAAGGACTTTCAACGTGTCAATCGCCCGCAGTGCGGTAAAGATTGATTTTCCGGCGGCTTCTTTGTCGGTCTTGATCTCAAACCATGGACCGGTAACATCTAAATATTTATTCACTTCGCTGGCAAGGTTCATCGCTTCTAGGAGAGCTGATCGGAGGCGGACGGCTTCAAGGTGTTCACTCACGGTTTGGAAACCGAGCTTGACTTTTTCCAGCAGTTCTTGATCAACGGCACGCAGTTCGCCGGGATTGGGAACCCGCCCGTCCCAGTGTTTGAACGCAAAGGATAAGACCCGATTGGCAAGGTTGCCCCAGGTCGCTACCAACTCATTGTTATTGCGTTGGTAAAAATCCTGCCAATCCCAATCGGTGTCGCGCGTTTCGGGCATGTTGGCGGTCAGATAATAGCGCAATGGGTCGGGATCATAGCGGCTGAGAAAATCATTGCCCCAAACTGCCCAATTGCGGCTGCCCGAGATTTTCTTGCCCTCCAAGTTCATAAATTCATTGGCTGGCACATCGTAAGGTAAGGTTAACCGCTTTCCTTCAAGGTTGGCGAAGAGCTTTCCAAACCATTCTCCCGAGCCGATCAACTGTCCGGGCCAGATAATGGCATGAAAAGGAATGTTGTCCTTTCCGATGAAGTAATAAGCCCGTGCCTCTGGATTGAACCACCAATCCTGCCAGGCATCTGCTTGTCCCTGAATTTGCGCCCATTCGATGGTTGCCGAAAGGTAACCGATCACCGCTTCAAACCAGACATAGAGGCATTTCCCCTCCCAACCATCCATCGGCACCGGGATGCCCCAATCCAGGTCGCGGGTAATCGGCCGCCCACGCAAAGGCTCGGCTTGAATTTGACCTAGCGACTGACGTAAGACATTCGGTCGCCAGTAGGACTGACGCTCTTCTAAAAAGCGCACAATTTCAGGCTGCAATTTGGCTAGATCAAGATAGAAATGCGCCGTTTCGCGCAGTTCGGGTTTAGAGCCATCGATCTTTGAGCGAGGGTTGAGCAGTTGGGTGGCATCCAGTAAACTGCCACAGCTATCACATTGATCGCCGCGCGCACCTTCGTACCCACAAAGATAGCAAGTGCCTTCTACATAGCGGTCAGGCAGAAAACGGTTTTGAGTTGGCGAGAACCATTGCTGCTCGCTCTGGGTGTAAAGGTAACCATTGTGGTTCAGAGCCAAAAAAATTGCCTGAGAGACCTTAAAATGATTGGAAGTGTGCGTGCTGGTAAACAAATCATAGGTCAAGCCGGCTTTTTGAAATAACTCAATAAAGCCCTGGTGGTATTTTTGATAAACCTGATAAGGCGTTGTGCCTTCCGCATCGGCGCGCACAGTCACCGGCGTGCCATGAGAGTCTGACCCTGAAACCATCGCCACGCGGTTGCCTCTCAGCCGCTGAAAACGGGCAAAGATATCAGCCGGCAGATAAGAACCAGTCAGGTTTCCGACATGAATTTCAGAATTTGCATACGGCCATGCCACTGCAACCAAAATATTTTGAGTCATGGTACTCTTCCTCCAGAGCAAGAATTAAAAAGGCTGTCCCTTTTGGACAGCCCTACTTTATCGGTATTTTTCTGCTTCGACCCGATCCTCAAAGAAACCGGGCTGTCCGCACCTTGAACGGCTTGGGCATTGCCGCCAGCAACATGCTCATCACCATAAAACCTCTATTAGAGACCATCCGATCTTCCATAGTAGGGTGAGTTTATCCGCGCCGATGGATTTTGTCAACCTTTACCTTTTCAGCGCTAGGACTTTTCAAACATTCAATGTCAGGCTCTTCTCGGAACGACAAGCTCCGCTTAAGACAAACTGCCTTGCACCCTCATCCCTTCGACAAGCTCAGGGCAACGCCCTTCGACAAGCTCAGGGCAACGCCCTTCGACAAGCTCAGGGCAACGCCCTTCGACAGGCTCAGGGCAGCGCCCTTCGACAGGCTCAGGGCAGCGCCCTTCGACAAGGTTTCGACAGGCTCAACCCGTTGGCACTTCGGCAAGTTCAGTGCGACGCTCAGGGCAATGCCCCAGCCCCTCTTCCAAGGGCGGAGGGAGAATCTCCCCTCTTCCGCTGGGCTAGGGTGAGGGAACCGTTCAAGCACGCAAAAATCCGCAATAAAAGGACAAAAAGCTTAGATTTCAGCGCCACTAGAGGTATTCACGCAGGATCCTTGCTCGACTGGGGTGCCGCAGGCGGCGCAGGGCTTGCAGTTCGATCTGCCGTATCCGTTCCCGCGTCAAGCCAAATTTATCGCCAACCTCCTCTAGCGTCAATTGCCTTTGGTAACCCAAGCCATAGCGCAAACGGAGCACCCGCGCCTCGCGCGGGCTCAGTGTCGCAAGCGCTTGTTCAACTTGCTCTTGGAGCATTAACTGTTGAACAGCATCATAAGGTTGCTCTGCCATTTCATCCTCAATAAAGGAGCCAAATTCTGAGTCTTCTTCCTCACCGTAAGGATCCTCTAAGGAAAGAGGGGTCTGGGACATCTGCAAAACCCAGTGGACTTTCTGGGGCGTCTCATCTAATTCCCGTGCCAGTTCCTGCACGGTTGGTGGTCTGCCCAAATCCTGTTCTAGAGCATGGGCAACCTGCTGAAACTGACGCACCCGATCTCCGAGGTAAACCGGCAAACGGATGGTGCGGCTCTGCATGGCAATCGCCCGCATCACCGCCTGACGGATCCACCAAGTTGCATAGGTTGAGAAGCGAAAGCCGCGCTGGTACTCGAATTTCTCGACGGCGCGGATGAGACCCAAATTCCCTTCCTGAATCAAGTCACTCAGCGGCACACCACAGCCAATATAGCGGCGGGCAATTGAGATCACCAAGCGCGTATTGGCTTTGATCAGATGTTCGCGAGCCGCCAACCCTTCGCTAATCAGGGCTTTCAGTTCTTCGAGCTTTTTTTTGCTCAGCTTTCTTTTGGCATTCACCAACTCTAGCTGAGCCTGCTTGCCTCTCTCAAAGCGCTGCGCCAAGTCAATCTCCTCCTGATGGCTAAGCAAAGGGACGGTCGCCATCTCACGCAGATACAAGTCCAGGGTGTCTTCCGAAAAATGATCGGCCGTCTCCTCGCTATCCTCTGCTTCAACCGCCTCGACTCCGTTTAAGGATGCAAACAGAAACGGATTGACTTCCTCCACAATCTCTACCCCTGATGAGATCATGCGCATCCCTCCTTTTTCAAAAAAGGCGAACAATGGTAAAAGCTATTCGATTTCGTTGGGTTTTAACCACGTTTTCAAAACAGATAATCTTGGATCGAACTCTTCTTCGGGATGATCACAGACAACTTCGTTCTGATTGGCGCCACAGATTGGACAAAGTCCTTTACAGCTTGGCATACACAAAGGTTGAATTGGGATCGCTAGCAGCATATATTCACGAACAAGAGGGGTAAGGTCAATCTGAGCATCGTCGGGCAAGAGCAAGCCGCTCTCGCTCATCCCATTGCGGGAGAAAGCGTATAATTCCGTAAAATCCGCCTCTAAGGGTAGGGTAAAATCTGTTAGGCAACGCACGCATTGACTCGGCGTGGTCGCTTGGATGACAGCGTGTAGAAGCAAGCCTTGAGCTGTACGGGTAATGCGCACATTGCCGACCAAATCGTCTAAAATTAAATCTGATTCAAGACAGATATGAGAGATGTCTAATTCAAAGTCGCGGCTTTCACCAACCGGAAGACCAACAATAAACCCCGCATTGAGACGAAGAGGACCTTTAGCAACCACGGATCATTCACATTCGAAAAGATACAAAAATTATAGCATAACCCCCTCAATCTGTCAAGAATTACTATTTATTTTGTATTTCGAGAATTCTATTGTAAAATTTATTGGACAGAGACATGAAAACACCCTTTAAGTTGCTTCTTGCAACCGCAAACGTTGGCAAGGCTTCCGAAATGCGCGCCGTCTTATCCATTCTGCCAATCGAGATCTTGGATTTGAACAATCTTTCCTTCCATCTCTCCGTCCCCGAAGATGGAACGACCTACCAAGAAAACGCCGTCAAAAAGGCTTTGGCTTATCTCTCAGCAAGCGGACTGCCAACCCTTGCGGACGATTCCGGGCTTGAAGTCGATGCCCTAAACGGAGAGCCGGGCATTTTCTCAGCCCGTTATTCCAAACTCCCTCAGGCAAGCGACTCCGACCGGCGCGCTTTCCTTCTCTCCCGATTGCAAGACAAGCCACGTCCCTGGACGGCTCGTTTCCGTTGCGTCCTTGCCCTTGCCCTGCCTCAGCAAGAAGCAGTTTTATTTGAAGGAATTTGTGAAGGCGAGATCATTCCCGAAGAGCGCGGTCAGGGTGGGTTCGGCTATGATCCGATTTTCTTGATTCCCACCCTTAACCGAACCATGGCCGAACTCGACCTCTCTCAAAAGAATGCTATCAGCCACCGTGGGCGGGCTTTGCAATTACTGATCCCCTACCTAACCAGATTGTTAAGCGAATAAACCAAAAAGTGTGTTTGAATCAAACCTGATCAAAATCCAATGAACCGTGCTAAAACACCGCTTACCCTGTGGGATCTTCTCACCATCAGTCTGCGCTGGATCTTCCTCTTGTTACTGGCAATCAGCGGCGTAGGTTCTTTACCCATTAAGCTCATCCTACTTTCTTATGGCTTTCTGAACTTGGGGTTTCTCATTTGGTTTGCTTATTACCCTTTCGCTCAATCAGGACGCGTCTTGAGCATCGCTTTGGACTTCTGCGTCAGCGCCGTTATTTTGTTCCTTAGCGGCGATCAGTTCTTTACTCTTGCTTGGCTCAGCTTATTGCCCTTGCTGAGTGCGGGCTTGAATCTGCCCTTGTACGGTCTGGGTATTTTGACGCTTTTGAGCTTTTTCTGGTATGGTTGGCTTGTCTTAAGCCAAGCGGTTACATCCCGCTTCTTGTTCACAATGTCAGCCTATTCAGCGGGTTATCTTCTCCTTGGCAGTGGACTCGGCTTTCTTCTACTACGAATCAGGCAACGGGTGGCGAAAAATGCCACGGTGACCCGAACAAAAACTTCCTCACTCCAAAAGATCGAAAACGAACGCCGCAAAGCCCTTTATCGTCTGATTAGCACCCTCAGCGCTACCTTGGACTACCACCGCGTCCTAGAAACAGCGCTGGATACCAGCGTTCAAGCACTGCTATCTGATGATGGTTCAGAACAGCAACTGATCTCTGCAGTTTTAATGGTCGAGGAAGGGAATCACGAAAGAGTAGGTTTGCGTGTCGTCACCGCCCGCCATTTTACCCCTACCGATCAGCGAATTGTTTTCTCTTCCAATAGCAAGCTGTTGCGCAACGCTTTAGAAAGCGATCAACCCACTCTTTATTACCAACCAAAGCGCGACCCAGAATTGAGCAGAGCGGTTGCTCTGCATTCTTGTCAAGCCATTTATTTGATCCCTTTGCGCAAGGGTTTGGAGGTCTATGGGTTACTGCTTTATGCTCACCCTAGGGCGGATTTTTTCACCCCAGAGCGGTGTGAAATTCTACAGATCATCGCCAATCAAGCCATGGTTGCCATTAAGAATGCCCAACTTTACCGACAGCTTAAGGAAGAAAAGGAGCGAATCGTTGAGATTCAAGAGGAAGCGCGCAAAAAATTAGCTCGCGACTTACATGACGGGCCCACCCAATCGGTTTCTGCTCTCGCCATGCGGGTAAATTTCGCGCGGCGCTTGCTGGAACGCGACCCGCGTGCCACGGCTGAAGAACTGTATAAAATTGAGGAATTAGCGCGGCGCACCACAAAGGAGATCCGTCACATGCTCTTTACCCTGCGCCCCTTGGTGTTGGAGTCGCAAGGGCTAATTGCAGCCTTGCAAGCCATGGCGGAAAAAATGATGGAGACCTATAACCAAAAGGTGATCATCCAAGCCGATCCAGCCACTATTCAAGATTTAGAAATGAATAAGCAAAGTGTTATTTTCGCCATTGCCGAAGAAGCGGTCAACAATGCCCGCAAACACGCCAAAGCCGATCACATTTGGGTTCGCTTGGGTTTTGCCAACCAGGATATTCTCCTGCTGGAGATCGTGGACGATGGCATTGGCTTCGAGCCTACGGTGGTAGCCAGCGGCTACGAGCAACGCGGCAGCCTGGGGATGGTGAATATGCGCGAGCGAACTGAGTTGGTCAACGGCTTATTTCAGATCGACTCTAAGCCAAACCAAGGCACTACAGTACGTGTTTGGATACCCCTCAACGAGGATGCTGCTGACCGCCTACACAAAGGGCAATGGAACGAATAAGGAGAGAAGAATTTGCCAAGCTCGGAAGGCATCTATTACACAATTTCTCGTCGTGGTCCATCAACAACCACGCCTTTGCTTTTGATTCACGGCGCCGGCGGTATGAACCTATCCTGGCCACCTCAAATCCGCCATTTGGCAGACACAACGGTGCTTGCTCTCGATTTACCCAACCATGGCAGATCGGCGCCAAAAGCGTTTGATACCCTTGAGGAAATAGCTTCTCTCGTGCTGGATTGGCTCGATCGGCTCGAGATCGCTGAGATCGATTGCTGTGGCCATTCCATGGGGGGCGCAATTAGCTTGCTGATGGCGCTCCAAGCTCCACATCGCGTGCGCAAGCTCATTCTAATCGGCAGCGCCGCCCGTTTAGCCGTCAATCCCACGCTTTTGGAATTCTCTTCCAACCCCGATACCCTCCCTCAGGCGGTCGAATTGCTCATCAAATGGTCCTTTGCCCCCTCTACCCCTCAACGGATCAGAGAACTCACCGCCAGAAGGTTGCTTGAAGGTCACCCTCTGATGCTTTATCGCGATCTCTCTGCCTGTAATCAGTTTGACCTCACCAGAAAACTCAACCAAATTCAGCAACCAACCCTCCTTTTGACCGGGGAACTCGACCGCATGACTCCTGTTGCGAACGCCCAATGGTTGGCAGACAACCTCCCTCAGGTTCAATTAGAAATCATCCCCGACGCTGGCCATATGGTTGTGTTAGAACAACCCGATCGGATTGCCCAACTGCTTTGGAAATTTTGTCATCAACAGCGATAAGCGATCAGCTTTCAGCGGTCGGTGAGCAGCGGTCAGTAGAGAGATTATCAGCGTAAAGCCCAATCTGTACGGTATACTTGCCCCGTAAAATTTCAACATCTGGAGCATAGGATGACGCGCTTTATTTTGGTTCGCCATGGTCAAACCGAGTGGAATCGCATTGAGCGCTTTCGGGGCAGAGCCGATGTACCGCTCAACGAAAGCGGCATCAAACAAGCTGAAGCCACCGCAAGGCGGATCGCCAACGAATGGCAAGTGACCGCCGTCTACGCTAGCCCACTTTCCAGGGCAGTCCGCACAGCAGAAGCCATCGCCGCACACTTCTCGCTACCCGTTCAACCTCAGCCCGGCTTGATTGATATCGACTATGGAGACTGGCAGGGGCTTACCCCCGAAGAAGTCGCCCAACGCTGGAAAGATGAATTGGATCGCTGGTACCGGCAACCTGATCAATGCCGTATTCCGCGAGGGGAAAGTCTGGATGAGTTGCGCCAACGCGGCCTGCAAACGGTGCAAACGCTGGCAAAGCAGCATGAAGGGCAGACCATCGTCCTAGTAGGGCACACCGTGATCAACCGCGTGCTGCTTTTGGCTATTTTGGGTTTAGGTAACGATCGCTTCTGGCGTTTACGGCAGGATACCTGCGCCATCAATGTGTTTGAGGCAGAAAGTGGCGATTTTACGCTGGTCAGCCTAAATGATACCTGTCACTTGAACGCCTTGCGCTAAGCAAAGAGCATCTTAATTTT
>CALFWB010000037.1 GCA_937928795.1 uncultured Anaerolineales bacterium | reverse complement strand
GGATGCAGTTTTCGTGCACGATTTTCCGCGAGGACTCCTTGGCTCGGATGGCAGGGGGAATGTTTCCAGAAACAAAGGCGGTCACATGGTGATAACCTGACACAGCCTTAACCCAATATTTCGGAATCAGGGCATGAGGTGTGTGACAATCTGCGCATTTTGCCCATTGCTTATGCCCGCCATGATACCAACTTTCGTAAACGGCGTCCATCACATGACAATTATTGCAGGTTGTAGGATTATTACCAAGATACGCCGTGAAGTCGGTGACGTATAATCCAACTCCGATCACGGCAAGAAAGGCAACGAGGGGAATGGTTAGAATCCATTTGCTCATCGTTCACTCTCTTTTGAACTAACTGGCTTCTCTTTACCTGATTTTACAAAAAAAGCATTTGGAACAATGTGACTTTTATCACAAAAGGGCTGAATTGAGGACAAGTTTTTTTCCGAACTGAAATGCCTTCTTGCTCCGCACTACGAATATGTCGTAGATACGAAAGACCTTTTTATCCAAAAAGGTTACTCATGCTTAATCGCTTCGATGATGTTGACTTGGGCAGCCCGCCGGGCTGGTCCAAGGGCGGCGATTTGAGCAACCAGAAACGCAATGGCTAAACCAACTAAGAAGGGTTGAAAACTAAATTTATAGGACAAATTATATCCAATCATCAGATTCATGGCGAGGATCATGACCTGCGCAATCAAAAAGCCGAACAACAAGCCGTAAATACCCCCCATGCTGCCATGCGCTAGGGCTTCGGCTAGGATCATGCGCATCACCTGAAGGCGCGTCATCCCCATCGAGCGCAAGGCACCGATCTCTCGCTGCCGTTCGATGACGTTCATGGTGAGGGTGTTGACCACTCCCAGCGCCCCAATAAAAATGCCAATTAGCCCTAAGACGTCGAAGAGGCGAAAGGCGCTGCTCACCAAATCGAGAACGCTTTGCTTGAACTCTTGGGTGGATTGCAGGCTGATATGGCGGCGCTTTTGGTAGCGACTCTCGATTTCTTCAGCGACCTGATCCACCGAATAGCCTGCGGCAACTTTGAGCGTGAAACGATCGGCGCCGCTCTCACCAAAATAGGTTTGCAAGTCCTGATAGGTGGTATAAAGCACGCCCCTTTGACCGGTGAAATCTAAGACAACCCCGGCGATGGTGAACGAATGTTTGCCGCGCGGGGTGAGAATGGTGATCGAATCGCCCCTGCTTAACTGATAGCGATCGGCAGTCACATTCGAGATAAACACCGCACTGCCGCGCTTCAAGCGCGCCCAACTGGCTTCAGCGTCAGCTTGCTTGTCGGTGAATTGCAGGTCGGCAATTTGCCGAAAGGTGTCGGGTTCGATGGCGTAGAGGTAAAACTCGTTTTGGAGCGTGTTTTTGGGCAGCGACTCAGGGGCAATGCGCACCTCCAGCACGCGAGTTGGCGTAACCGTGGCGACGCCCGGCACGCTCTTGAGCTGGTTGCCAAAAGATTGGCGCATGGTGATGGCTGAACGAACGTAAAGATCGCCGCCCAAAGCCGAGTCAATCCACGCTCCCATATCTTTCTTGAAAGAGGTGGCGACCGAATTGATCGAGATGATCATCGTCAAAGAAACCATCAACGATGCAACCGTCAAGGTCGTGCGCCCGACCGAGCGGCGCACATTCGCCGACCCAAGACGGCCTTCGTTTCCATACAATTTGGCTGCCAAGTGACGAGGCAGGACTTCTAGATATTGAACCGCTAGGGTGACCGTTAAGGTTGCGCCTAAGAAGATGGTCAGGACAGCCGTACTGCCGATGGTGAACATCCAGCTCTCCGGCCAATCGGTACCGTAGATGATGAAATAGCCAAAGGCGATCAGGAAGAAGCCGCCAATCCAGATCATCTTAGCCGGTTTGCTGTCAGAGTGTGCTCGCACGCGCAAGGCGTCAAGAGGGCTGATTTTGGCTGCCCGCATGGCAGGCTGTAGTGCCGAAATCAGCGCAACACCGATACCGACCGCAATTGCTTCCAAAAAAGTCAGCGCTGATACGCTGAAGATTTCCTCGGAGGGGGTGATCACCGCATCGGTCATGCGGATGAGCCCGCGGGCTAGTAGTAAGCCGACGGGTATCCCAGCCAACGAACCAAATAAGGCGACAATGAAGGCTTCCATCAGAACGGTTGCTAAAACTTGCTTGCGGCTCATTCCGATAGCGCGCAACATGCCGATCTCCCGAATCCGCTCGGTAACGGTCATCGAAAAGGTGTTATAGACCAAAAACGAGCCGACAAAGATGGCAATGATGGAAAAGAAGCTCAATCCCAGTTGATAGGTTGCCAGCATCTGGCTGACCACCGCACCGCGCGAATCGGGATAAACCACATCGCCGTTCTTGCCAACCCGTCCTTGCAAGGTTTGCTTGAGGTTTTCTAAAAGGGCGGGCTTGCTGCTGATCGATTCAGGGACACGGATGGCAATTTCATCCAGTTGATCTTGGAGGTCAAAGGCATCCTGCACAACTTTCAGCGGAGCAAAGCCCACGGCGCTATCGTTGATCAAGGCAACCCCTTCAGCAGCTAGGAGACCGGTGATCTTGAGACGGATGGTGCCGTTGGGGGTGAGGAGGATCAGCCAATTCCCAATGCGCAGCTTCTTATCTTCGGCATACTTGCGTGTCAAGACGATCTCATAGCGGCCGGCTTGGGGCATGCGCCCTTCAGCCAACACGTACACCCGCACCTGCGGATCAAGAATGGGGTCGACGCCATAAAGCAAAAAGAAGTTGCCGGCGGCTACACCGTTGAGGTTTAGGTTGATTTGCCAATTGGTGGCTTCATCGGCCGGCAAGGTGTTGACCCGTATGGATGGTGCAGCGATGCTAACCCCTTTGACCGACTGCACAGTGGGGAGCAGGCTTTGTTTGAGGTTGTCGTTCTTTTGGCTGCTTGGGATCACCAGCAAGCTGGCTTGACCAGCAGCGCGATCAAAAACGCGCCGTAGCGAGTCGATGGTGGTTTGATTCGTGACCTGAATGGCAAGTACCACCGATACACCGAGCAGAACGCCAAAGGCGGTCAATAGGGCGCGGAATTTGCGGCTGGAGAGATTGCGCAGAGCAATGAACCACAGGGCTCTCATCTCGTTTCGTTCTTTCTTAGCTTTCCAGCGCAGCCATAATGGTCATAATCTGGTCAATGGGTACACTGCCGTTTTGGCTGGCAATTTCGTTGACAATTTCACCATCCTTGAGAAATACCACTCGATCGGCATAGGACGCGGCTTTAGGATCATGCGTCACCATGACGATGGTGGTGCAATAGTCCTTACAGACTTGCTGTAGCAATTCAAGAATGGCTTTGCCCGAACGGGAGTCGAGGTTGCCGGTCGGCTCATCGGCTAACACGACCTGCGGTTGGTTGACAAAAGCCCGCGCGATGGCAACCCTTTGTTGTTGACCGCCGGAAAGCTGATCGGGGCGATGAGTTTCCCGTCCACCCAACTTGACAAGGTGGAGCAATTCGTTGACCTTGTCCTGATAATGGAAAGCCTGTTTGCCGTCAATCATCAAGGGGAGGGCAACGTTTTCAGTGGCATTGAGGGTCGGCAAGAGGTTGTAGAATTGGAAGATAAAGCCGATCTTTTGGCGGCGGAGGAGGGTAATTTGATCGTCGTTGAGTTTCGAGAGGGCTTGTCCATCGAAATATACCTCGCCCTTTGTTGGGGTATCCAAGCCGCCGAGCAGGTGGAGCAGAGTCGATTTGCCTGAACCCGAAGCGCCCATAATGGCAACAAATTCACCGCGTTGCACGGCGAAATTCACATCCTGCAGGGCAACGACTTCAACCTCGCCCATGCGGTAGATTTTTGTTAGGTTTTCGGTGCGGAGCACCGCTCCGTTTTCGGTTTCGCAAGCCATAAAACGCTCCGTTCGCTGTGAAATAGCTTTACAATTCCTAAGCAAGGAGGATAATAACAGACCTTTGTTAATTTGAGATAAGAAGATGCCGTCTGCCAGGGCTTTTCAATCATCTTCTGGTTGTCCTTTTTTGCGGATTGGGTGTGCTTGAAAGGTTCCCTCACCCCCGGCCTCTACCAGGGGGAGAGGGGAGTTCTCCCTTCTCCCTTTGGGAGAAGGGTTGGGGATGAGGGCACAACGGTTTATCCTAAGCGGAGCTTGCGTTCCGAAGAGAGCCTCACATTAAGTTTTTGAAAATCCCCCCTTTGCCAGAGAACCCTTGAAATGTGTGTACTCAAAAGTTGTTGGCAGCATTGCTTTGTAGGACAACTCAATGAGTTGTCCTACAACTTTTGCGTGGACACCTTGAAATCGAGAGGATTCAGTCAAGGGGATTCGGTGGACAGTCGTCCACCGCGCACCGTCGCTCCAATGACAATTCCTGCAGAGATCAACACGATGTTTTTGATGATATATTGTCCTTCCAGCGTTGGCGCAATGGGGATCACGGTGAAGCATTCGTTTGGGAACAAAAAGAGCGGTGTTACGGTGCCAAGCATTTGCATCCACAGCAGGAAGAGCGTTCCTCTGAGGAAAACGCCGCTCAGCAAGCCTAAACCGATCAAGCATTCCCAAACCGCTAAAATCAACACGGCTGTTTTTGCCGAGAGCAGACCGAAAGACAAGGTCACGATGGTTCTAGAAGCCAAACCTTCGGCCGGGCTGAGACCGGGGAAGAACTTAAGGAAACCGAACCAGAAGAACACGATCCCCATACTGAGGCGCAGGAGGAAAATCCCATTGCGGGCCATCCATTGGGTGAGCAGTTGATCGATTCGGTCAAATGATTTCATGTTGCACTCCTTATACGAACCGGACGACAGATCCCTGGGGCGTCTTTTCGACTTCTAGCCGATTGGGAAAAGCGTCTTTCAGTTCATCGAGATGGGTTATGACCAAGATTTTAGCAAATTGATCGCGCACGCGGTTGATCGCTTCGATGAGTTGCTGGCGCCCTTGTGAATCCTGCGAACCAAAGCCTTCGTCGATCACTAAGGTCTGCAAGCGGGCGCCGGCGCGATGAGCAAGCAGCTCGGAGATGGCAAGGCGGATGGCAAAGTTGATCCGAAAGGCTTCGCCACCGGAGAAGAGCTCGTAATCGCGGTTTCCATTGGCGTCACTGATTTGGATTTCCAGCGTTTCGCGCAAATCCTGACGACGCGCATCTTTATATCTCACTTGCGTGTTGAAGCGCAAACTCATGTTACCATTGCTAAGGCGGTAAAGAATTTGGTTAGCGCGTTCCTCGATTTGAGGCAGGGCTTGCTCGATGAGGAGGGCTGGGATGCCATCTTTGCCAAAGGCGCGCTCAAGGATTTTGTAGCGCGAAACCAGATCGGCTTTCTCTGCGCGCTCGGCTCGCAATTTTTGAGCGCGTTTTTTTAGGTCTTTGAGCACATCAACCCGTTGGCGGGCGGCGCCCAGTTGACGGTTCATTTCGCTTTCAGCCTCTTCGAGGCGTTTTAATTCTTTCTCGGCAGCTAAGAGGTCAGGGGCTTGTTTTTGCGCTTGTTCTAGGAGGGCTTGGGCAGAAAGCCATGCCCGAAGCAGATTTTCCTGCTGTTCTTGCAAACTTTGCTGTTGCTTTTCGAGTTCTTGGATTTCGCGCGTGAGCGGCGGAATGACGGCTTGCGCTTTGAGCAAGTTTTGGTAGTCTTCCACTACGGCGCGCAGTTCGCTTTCCGCCTGCCGTGCTGCGCCATGAGCTTGCCGATCATAACCGAGGGCTAGGATTTTTGCTTCAATTTCTGCCATTTGCTCTCGAAGGTGGGGCAGAAAGGAGTCGCTTCGCAGTTGCTCTTGCACCGCTTGCAGGCGCAGGGCATCCTTCTGTTCCCACTCTTGGAGGATTTCCTTTTCGCTATTCAGCTTAGCCGTCAATTTTTCGCGTTCGCCCTCCAATTGGCGGAGGGATTTCTCAATTTGGATGCGCAGTTGGCTTTGTTTTTGGAGGGAAGAAGCCCTTGCTTCCCATTGCGCAATCTGAGCCTGATTGGCGAGATAGTCCTCCTTGCGCGCTTTGCCTTCTGCTTCTAGGTTTTGCACCAATTGGTCACGGTCATCCGAAGAGAGCGGCTGGCCGCACAATGGACAGGCCGCCTCGATGCTTTCCGCCTGTAGGGTCTCGATACGGCTGCGCAGCTTTTTCATCTCCTCCATGAGATGCTTGTTCTGCCCTTTGAGGTCGTTGATCTGCTGTTGTAAGCCCTGAAATTCCTTTTCTGCCTGAAGGCAACGGGCAAGCTCAGCTTCTTGTACTTGATATTGTTCTTGGATGCGGGCGACCTCAGCTTGCAAGCTAAGGACATTTTGGGCGGCGGTTGCGGCGCGCTTTTGCTTTTCTGTGAGATTGTCTCTTTCCTGCTCAAGGCGGGCGCGTTCGGCGTTAATCTCGGTTTGCAACGCCTGAAGCTGTTTTTCTAAGTCCATCAAGCTTAACAACGATCGTTCAAAGGCTTCTAGCTGGCTCTTAAGGGTTTGGTAACGCTGGTAACTTTCCTCAATTTGACCGCTACGCTTGAGAAGTTCTCGATAGCTTTGCAGCTCTTTGCTCCGCTCGGCAAGTTTGTCCGCTAGTTCTAGGGCGGTTTTCTCCGTAACCTCAACTTGCTTTTGAAGATCTTCTAGGCTGCGTTTTTGCTCCTCGATGGCGGCGATTTGTTGACGATAGAGGACAACCCGATCAGCTTGTTCCTTGCGCTGTTGTTGAAGTTTTGTCAATTGGGTTTCAATGTGTTCGAGTTGGGTGCGCCGTGCTTCCTCTTCGCTTAGCTCGCGCTCGATTTCTGCGAGGGTTCTATCGAACAGCTCGATTTGAGTTTCCACCGCTTTGCGGCGCTCGATGGCGCGCTGTTTGTACTCCTCCCAAATTTCTAAGCCCAGCACACTGCTGAGGATTTTTTTGCGATTGGTAGGGGTCTGGGTGGTAAATTGATCGGCTTTGCCTTGTAAGAAAAAAGAAGCGTTGATGAAGGTTTCGTAATCGAGCCGTAAGATTTTCTGAATTTGAGCTTGGGTATCTTTCAATGTCCGTTCGGTGAGGCTGCGCCAGCGAATTTGGGCGAGATTTTCTTTGTCAAAAGGATCGGGAACGGTCTCGGGCGCAGCGACGTGAAACTCCAAGCGAGTGGTGGCGTTTTTCGGGCGTGTGCGTTGGATGCGGTACAAGTTGTTTTCATACTCGAAGATCAAAGCAACCTCGGCTGCCTTGACTTCTGGATGGGTGTGGATGATCGTGTCATCGTTCTTGCGGGCAATGCCGAAGATCGCCCATGTGATGGCATCGAAAATGCTCGATTTTCCAGCCCCGTTGGCGCCAGAGATACACGCAACGTCAATAAGGGTGAAGTCGATTTCGGTGGGTTTTTGATAGGAAAGAAAACCACTTAGGGACAAAAGCACCGGAATCATGTGTCACTCTCTCGATCTCCTGTGAAAATCTCTGCGGCTAAGGAAAGCAAATCATCGATCTCCTCGGGCTGGCTGTGCGTTGCTTGGAGATAAAGCTTGAGTAATTCTTGCGGGGTCAGGTTACTGATCAACAGGTCATCCGGCAAGCGAGCGCGGCTGCTGAGCAAGGGGCGGCGGACGAGATGAAACTCGAAGGAGTTTGCTGTCATCGAGCGCAGAATTTGTTCGTCAATGACGAGACCGACTTCAGCGGGATATTCAACGATCAACCGCACGATTGCATCTTGGAGTTGTTCAGCAGGCGGAAGGGTAGAGAGAATGCGTGGCATTACAGAAGCCGCTTCATCGACGCGGCAGCGCAAGTCGAGAAAGGGTCGCACGTTGGCAAGCTTATGCCAGTGAACACTCGTTTTACCGCGCTCAATTTCGGCTAGGACAAAGAATTTTTCATCTTCTGCCTCACCGAAATCCACGCGTTCAATCGAGCCGGGGTAGATGATCGGCGGATGGCTGCCTGCGTTCAAATCTTGGGCAAGGTGGATATGCCCTAAGGCGACATAATCGAACCGTGGATGCCGCAACAAGCTGAGGTTTAAGACCAAGTCGTTGCCCAGCATCACCGATCGTTCTGCTCCATATTTAGCCCCTTCAACAGTCGCATGGGCAGTAAAGATGGTTGGCAAGGCGGGATCAAGTTGATGAAACCATTCCTCGAAAATTAGGCGCAGGCGTTGTTCGATGGCTTCGTCAATTTTCTTCATGTCTGTAGGGCTTAGGTTCAACGCCGCAATCAGCCGAGAGCGCGAAAGCCAGGGCAATGCCATAATCTGAAGCGGCAAGCCGCCTAAATCATTGGGCAGGAGCAGTTTCGGCTGATCGATGACGTAAATATGAGGCACTTCTAGGGTCTCAAATGCATCCAGAGCATGGGCGCGGCCGATGGCTGGTGTCATATCGTGGTTTCCGACCAGCAGGAGGGTCGGAATGCCAGCGCGGGAAAGACGCATCATCCGCTTACCCCATTCGCGTTGAAAAGTGGGAGATGGGTTGCGATCTTTGAAGGCATCCCCTGCAAACAGCACCAAATCGACTCGCTCTTCGATAGCGGTGTTGACGATTTCATCTAGCGAGCGCAAAAAATCTAACGTTCGCAAGGGTAAATTGGTCTGCGGGTCGTGGCGCCCAAAGTTTGCCAAGTCGATATGCGCATCGGCAAAGTGCAGGATTTTAACCATGCTATTCTTGTAGCTCAACGTCAAAGGGCAATGGATTCTTCAATAAATTTTGCCTCTTAACGGTATTGCCATGGCGGATTTGAAACCAGTCAAAATCGCGCGCAATCACCGTGTTAGGAAACACAGCTAAGGCTTCCTGAAGCACATCCCTCTCGCGATAGCGACGGGAGATATGGGTCAGGATCAGTTGCCCAACGTTTACCTCGGCTGCTAGTCGGGCAGCTTGAGCGGCAGTTAGATGGGCGAATTGCCCGGCCATTTCGGCTTCCGATTCTAAATAAGTCGCCTCTATGATCAAGGCGTCCGCACCTTGAGCGGCTTCATGCAGGTTGTCGGTGCGGCCAACATCGCCGATGTGAAGCAGCCGCGTGCCGCGTTTCTCTTCGCCTAGGACTTGATCAGGATGAATAACTCGCCCATCCGATAGGGTAATGCTTTTCCCTTCAACCAATTCGCGCCGCCAAGGTCCAGGCGGGATGCCGAGCGCTTCGGCTTTTTCGTTGAGAAAGGGCCGTCGAGATTTTTCCTCAAAGAGATAACCAAAGCAATCGGCGCCGCGATGCTGGGTTGGCACGGCTGTAATTGTGAACGTATTGGTTTCAAAAAACACGCCGGGTTCAATCGGGATCAGGTTGAGCTCCATCGGTGGACGGTTGCCGCGCAAGACGACGCCGAACAACAGGTCATAAACCCGCTCTAGAGCAGCCCGACCGCCATAAATTTCTAGGTATTCGATGGTCTCCCAACGCATAAACGTAGAAAGCAAGCCAGCTAAGCCGAGGATGTGGTCGAGGTGACTGTGGGTGATAAGGATGCGATTTAAGCGCTTGAAGCCCAGTCCAGAAATCAAGATTTGCCTCTGAGTCCCTTCACCGCAGTCCACTAAGAAGCGATATTCATCGTGAATGACCACCTGCGAGGACAAGCCACGGTGGATCGACGGCGCTGAAGCAGAAGTGCCGAGAAAGACAATTTCAAACAACGGGAATCCCTTTGGTGTTAAGCTGGGTTTATTGTACCTCAAAGTCATTTCAAGCGAAAATTTTAATTTACCCTTGACATGCCCAGCGTTTTTATGTTATATTAATCCAGAATTAATGTTACTCTAAGAAAAGGACCTTGTTTCGATGTTCTATCAGGCAAGAACTCTCCATTCACAGCGCAGTGCCGTTGGCTTCAGCGGTGTTTTGCCTTCTCGGAGTGCGCCTATTGACCGTTAGCGAATAAACGAACGCAACTTGGCAGCCACGGCGCACTCCCGCCCGTGGCTGTTTTGTTTCTCCTGCTTATCTAAGCCATGGGCAATCCCATGGCTTTTTGTTTCTCTGGAAAGGAGGTCGGAATGGAGCATGAGATCAAGAAAGAAGCTGCTCGAGGAAGTGACGTTTTGCCCATTGAATGTCCCGTGGGCTGTGGGTTTTTCATCGTGTGTTGACTCGTATCTGCCGAGGAGGTTTGCGAAGAGGTCATCTGGTTCTGCTTGGGCAGGATGAAAAAGACCCCCTTAGAGGATGTGCCGATTGGCATTTGGGCATACCGCCCAGAAATGAGCAATGAATTCGAGTTAGGCAACTGGTAGAACCTTGTTTGGATAACTCATCCGCTGCGTTGTAGAACGATCAAGTTGCCGATATTCTTGGAGAAGTTAAGAATGATTACAATTGATCGCATCGATACACCTAATTCTAAAAAAGAGCAACGGCGCAAGGAACAGGAGCGGCGCGCGCACCCGATCCAAAGTTCGAATTTAAGGAACCGAGAGCCGGACTTAATAGAGGAGCCAAAAAGGTTTGAACAGTCGTCAAGTTGTCCATCGCACCGCCCAAATTGGCTCTGCCGGGCGTGGCGGTTATTGACGAGTTCGATCGATCAAAATGAGCGCATGGGATAAGCTTATTCGATCCTCTTGACGGGATTACTTGGTTCAAATTCAAACTTCAAAAGCAAAACAGAACATACAGATACAAAACTCTTAGAAAGGATTTTGTCGTGAATGTGCATTGCAAACCGACAATGAGCAACAAAGCACTCTTCTCCCTCGATCCGCCCGCTATCGAGCATTTTGCCAGTCGCTCTTTCCAGGGTGAGAGCGACTATCCCAAGATGGCGGCCATCATCCAAGCCTGCTCCGCAGCAGACCAGAGCGATTCGGTTACCACCGAGGAGACCATCCGCCACGAGTACCGTTATTTGACCCATTGCGATCCGTATCAGGATATGATCTTCGCCGAGGTTGGTGGACAAAGTGTGGCTTATGGGCGTGTTTACTGGCGCGATGAACTAGAGGGAAATCGGATTTATGCTTTGATCGGCTATGTCCATCCCAATTGGCGCCAAAAGGGGATTGGGCGGTGGTTGCTGTTGTGGCTGGAAAGGCGTGCCGAGGTTATTGCCCATCACAACCCAACCGAGAAACCTTGCTTTCTGGAGGTCGGCGCGCTAGATACGCAAATTGGGGCAAAGGCGCTCTTTGAGCTTTGCGGTTATCAGCCGGTGCGCTACTTCTATTTGATGGTGAGGCCGCACTTGGAGGAGATACCCTCTTTCCCATTGCCATCCGGCATTGAAATCCGCCCAGTTGTACCCGAACACTATCCGAAAATCTATGCAGCTAATCTCGAAGCTTTTCGCGATCATTGGGGCAGTTGTCCCGAGGATGAACCACCGCTGGAGGCTTGGTTGGACGATCCCAATTTTGATCCCAGCTTGTGGTGCGTTGCTTGGGAAGGCGATGAGGTAGTGGGCATGGTGTTGAACTTTATCGATGCCAAGGAGAACCTTGCTTTTGGACGGAAACGCGGTTACACAGAAAATATTGCCGTGCGCCGTCCCTGGCGACGCCGCGGCATTGCGCGGGCTTTGATTGCAGCCAGTTTGCGCCTATTGAAAGAGCGCGGCATGGAGGAAGCTGCCCTTGGGGTAGATACCCAGAACCCGAGCGGAGCGTTACAGCTTTATGAAAGCCTCGGTTACCGAGCTGTCAAGCAATTCATTACCTACCGCAAGAGAATGAGGGGGCAGGGGGCTTGAATAGCGAGAAACCAAACGGGTTGAGGTAAAATACAACCATCTCGTAGGACAACTCAGATGAGTTGTCCTACTTCCTAGACGAGCCTGTTTTTTGACGTTGAATGACACTAACCTAGGAGCAAAACCCGTGGCGATTCGGACGATTTTGTTTGATTTTGGTGGGGTGTTGTTGCGCACCGAGGATCACCAACCGCGCCAAAAATTAGCTGCCCAATATGGCTTAGAGGAGGACGATCTTATTGATCTGGTCTTTGGTAGCCCATCGGCGTTGCGGGCTTCGGTGGGTGAGATGACGGCTGAACAGCACTGGCGGGAAGTTGCGGCTGCAATCGGGGCATCTATCGATCAAATTCCCTATCTCAAGCAACAATTCTTTGCCGGTGATCGGTTGGATGAAGCGTTGGTTGAGGTCATTCGCTCCTATCGCAAGACCCATCAAGTCGGATTGCTCAGCAATGCTTGGGATGACCTGAGGGAGTTCCTCGGCAACCACCTTCGTATCCTCGATATTTTTGACGAGGTGATCATATCAGCCGAAGTTGGATTGATCAAGCCCGATCGGCGCATCTATGAACTGGCTGCCCAAAAATTTAACGTCTCCTTATCCGAAACGGTTTTCATCGATGACTTACTGGTTAACGTTCAAGCCGCTCAAGAAGCAGGCATGAACAGCTTTCAATTTCGTTCGACAATCCAAACCATCAACGATCTCCAACGTCTCCTCGAGGAGGGATCATGAACCTGCAACACCTCACTCTGACAGAAGCCAAACGGCTGATCCAAGAGAGAGAAATCACGCCACTTGAATTGACCCAAGCGATTTTTGAGCGGATCGACCGACTCAATCCGCTCTTAAATTGCTATTTATCGATCTTTCGGGAAGAGGCTTTACGGAAGGCGGAGCGCTTGAGCAAAGCGCTCAAAGAGCGTCGTTCCCTAAACCCTCTCTATGGCATCCCGATCGGGATCAAGGATCTGATTGCCATTCGCAACCATCCGTTGCGAGCTGGCTCAAAAATCTGGGCAGGTTACACCTCCGATCAGGATGCCAGAGCGGTTGAGCGGTTGCGCCGCAGCGGGGCGATCTTCGTTGGTTATCACAATATGCACGAGATCGCCTTGGGGGTGACGAATCTCAACCCTCATTTTGGAGCGGTGCGCAATCCTTGGCGAACCGAGCGCATTTCCGGCGGCTCTTCGGGCGGATCGGCGGTGGCAGTCGTCAGCGGGTTATGCCTTGGGGCGCTGGGCACAGATACCGGTGGCTCAATCCGTATTCCGGCTAGCCTATGCGGCGCAGTTGGCTTGAAACCTACTTTTGGACGAGTGAGTTTACGCGGGGTTTTACCGCTCAGTTGGAATTTAGACCATGTTGGTCCCTTGGGACGCTGTGTTGAAGATGTGGCCTGGTTATATCGCCTGATCGCTGGTTACGATCCACAAGACGCGGTCAGTGCCCCAAAGCCACTGCACAATCCTCTTCCTCACCTAAAGGATGGCGTCAAAGGGTTACGCATTGCGCTGGCTGCTGATGATTTCTTTACCCAAGCGGAAAGTGAGATTTCACAAGCGGTGCGCTCTGCGGCTGAGGTGCTGCGGGACTTGGGGGCAGTGGTTGAGGAGGCGTCTGTGCCCAATGGGTTGTTGGCTGCCCAGATAAATGGTTTAATGGTGATCAGCGATGCGGCGGCCATCTATGAGAGGCAACTATCGGAGCAATCGCATCTGTTTGGTGAAGATGTTTTACAACGGCTGCGCAACGGTGCTGCAGTGACCGTAGGACAATATATCCAAGCTCGTCGCACCCAGACGATCCTGCAAAAAGAATTTCGCTCTTTTTTCAAGCGCTATGACTTGTTGCTGACTCCGACCACCCCCATTGCTGCTCCGCCGATTGAGGGACGGGATTCGATCGAGGCTGCTAGAATATTAACCCGCTTTACTGCGCCGTTTAACTTAACCGGTTTGCCTGCTCTCTCCCTTCCCTGCGACTTTAACACCGAAGGGTTGCCGATTGGGTTGCAAATGGTAGCCGACCAATGGCAGGAGGAAATCTTGTTGCGCGCCGCCTATGCCTACGAACAGGCTACCAACGCCCCCCATCGATTCGCATGGTCAAATACACTTTGAAACGCTTGAGCATCGCTTCGTACTCTGCTCGTTTGTGCATCAGGTCGGCTTGCTTTTCTAGATTTTGAAGCAAGGCAACGATACTATAAGACCATTTGTTGATATCCGGTTGTAGCTCCCCGATGCTTAAGGCTGTATCGTTTAGAATGGTCTCCAGCTTGAATTGATCATATTGACTCATGGGGCAGCCTCCAGTAATGGAACAATTTTTTGTAAGATCAGATCGGCAACTTCCTCTTTGGTCATCAACGGGAAAACTTGGGCGTTCCCAGTTGGGTCAATGATCGTGATACGATTGGTATCCGTACCAAAGCCGGCATCGGTTGCAGTAATATCATTAGCGATGATCAAATCCAGTTTCTTGCGGGCTAGCTTTTGACGAGCGCGCTCGATCAAATCACTGCTTTCGGCGGCAAAGCCGATGACAACCCGTGGATAACCGCTCTGGGCTCGGTAATGAGCAACGGCGCTGAGGATATCCGGCGTAAGGGTCAACTGAATTTGGGGAATGCCCTGTTCTTTGGATAATTTCTCGGTCACAGCCGTTTCTGGGCGATAATCGGCTACCGCAGCCGCCATAATAAGGGCATCAGCATCTTGTACCGTCTCTAATACGGCTGTGAGCATTTCTTGGGCAGTGTTTACATCAATGCGTTTGGCTCCAATGGGTGTGGGTAGGTGGGTAACCCCGGCGATCAAGGTGACCTCTGCGCCTTGGTCAATGGCGGCTTGGGCAATGGCGAAGCCTTGTTTCCCAGAGGAGCGATTCGTGATAGTGCGGACTGCATCAATCGGTTCAGAGGTGCCGCCAGCAGTGACAACCAAGTGTCGCCCGCTCAGTTTGCCTGCCTGGCGTCCGAGAAGCAAGCGGATATGACCGATAATCTCTGTGGGTTCGAGCATCCGTCCAAAACCGCTCAACCCTGAAGCCATGCGTCCCATGGCTGGTCCGGCAATATAAACCCCGCGCTCTCTCAGGATTTTGATATTCGCTTGAGTGGCGGCATGGGTGTACATGCCGCTATCCATGGCTGGGGCGATGAGAAGTGGACAGGGAGCAGCTAGGCTTGCCAAGGTCAAAAGGTTATCGCAGATACCATGAGCGATTTTGGCGATCGTGTTTGCTGAAGCCGGCGCGATGACGATGAGGTCACTCTGATGCCCCAGTCCAATGTGTTGAATGTGCCCCTCGCTGCCCCAGAGGTCTTCGTCGGTGAAGGCACGTTGACCGGTAACCGACTGGAAGGTGAGAGGGGTGATAAATTGCCTCGCTGCTGTGGTTAAGACGGCTGTAACCGATGCGCCTTGTTGGGTCAGTTTGGAGGCTAAATCGGCTGCCTTGTAACAGGCGATTGATCCGCTTACTCCTAAAAGGATCTGCTTGCCAGAGAGGATATTTCCCATAAGTTAATTTTACTGTATGTGGTTCAAATCTGTGCTCCACGTATGTCCTTAAGTCTAAATCGCGGGGAATTTCTGGCGAATTGGGAAAGCCTTTTCTGCGGGGGTGCGTTATAATACAAAGCAAGAATTCACCTCTTATAAAGAAAGAGCCAAAGTTTAGTTACCCCTAAAGGAGAGGACAATGTATCACACGATTATCTTTGCCGGAAATTTGGGACGCGATCCCGAAATGCGATATACGCCCGCCGGGCAAGCGGTCACTTCCTTTTCCGTGGCAGTAAATGATAGTTACACGTCGAGCACTGGCGAGCGGGTGCCGCGCACGATTTGGTTCCGTGTTTCAGTGTGGGGCAAACAAGCCGAAATTGCAAATCAGTACCTTAAGAAGGGGTCGAAAGTTTTGGTGGAGGGTCGCCTTGTGGTGGATGCTTCAACCGGCGGTCCGCGCATTTGGAATCGTCAAGATGGTACGCCAGGGGCATCTTTTGAGGTAAGCGCGCGCACGATCCGCTTCTTGTCCTCTCGAGCTGAAACAGAGACTCTTGAATCGATGACTGATTTAGGAGAGCTGGGAGAGTTAGACAGCGGCGGAGAGGAAGAGATTCCCTTTTAAGCATCAGATATGAGCGAAAGTCCTAAGCCACCATCCCCTTCCTTTCTGGATTTCGAGATGCCCGCCGGTCTTGAAGCCGAATATGCCAACCTTGCTCGGATTGCTCATTCCCCCTCTGAGATCATTGTTGATTTTGCTCAGATGTTACCCGGTATGGCGCGACCGCTGGTGCAATCCCGCATTGTGATGTCGCCCCTGGGCGCAAAATTGTTCTATCAAGCGTTGGCGGAAAACATTACTCGCTATGAGGCAGCCTATGGGGAAATTCGGTTGCCCGGCAATACCTCGTTAGCCGATCAATTGTTTCGGCCGCCTACGCCACCTTCGTAAAAGTTCCTAAAGGGCTCTATCGCAAGGATGATCTGAGGTGCGGGCTGGGGCGTTTTCCCCTTCACCCTTGCTCCTTTGCTACTGCGGCAGTAGTGGAGGTAAGGGTAAAACGGAAAACTCGCCGTGGTTGCTTTCTGTGGTATCAAAACATTGGTAAAGAGTTAGTGCATGGATAATTTGGAAAATATTGCCGAGACGATTCACGAGGCTTTTGTTGCGCGAACGGAGGCGCGCGAGAGAGCTCTGGCACGGGCGCGCAGCCTAACCCGTCATTGTGCCAATGCTATCCGCGCCATCCATCGCGCAGAACGTGAGGTCGCCTCCCTAGAAATGGAACAAGCTGCCATTCTGGTGAAAGGTTTGCGTGAGAACTTAACCCTTTTTCCAGAAATCTACTTTGAGGGATATACCCAAGACGCCCTAAAGGAATATGCCGAGGCGATGATTGTCTTTGCCCTGACCGGAGAGGGTAATTTGCCAACCCCGGAACAGTTAGGGCTGGAATATGCTACCTACCTCAAAGGGATGGCCGAAGCAATCGGGGAATTGCGTCGCCGCTGTTTGGACTCGCTGCGCCTTTCCAACTCTCAGGAAGCCGAAAGGATGCTGAGTTATATGGACGATATCTTTGCGGTGCTGATCAGCATGGATTATCCCGACGCCATCACTGGCGGTTTGCGCCGCCTGACCGATATTGCGCGCAGCTTGATTGAGCGAACGCGCGGGGATTTAACCCTTAGTTTGCGCCATGAGAAACTTGAACAAAGCCTGCGCCAGTTAGAAGAAAAGCTGAATGGGACTAGACCTCTGTAGGGGGTCGTTCGAGCGCCGAGAATGCGCATCATTCGAGCATCTGAGATCAATTCGTTTTTGTATTGTGAGCGAGCCTGGTGGTATCACTTGCAGGGCTTGCCAAGCGCTAATCAGGCTGACTTGCAAGATGGACAGCTTGCTCATCGCTCTCATGCCGCTCGAGTACAAAGGGCGATCTGGAAACTGCGCATTGCCTATGCGTTGCTGGTTTTGGCGGTGATATTTTGGTTATGGTATCTGATTGGGTAAGCCAATATGGCAATGTTGGTGCTTTCATTGGTGTTCTTTGGGATAGCACTGATTCTCTTTTGGTCGGGCAATCGCCAGAAAAGAGAAAGCGGACTACCGCCGGGGAAGGTTGTTTCCTTAGACCTTCATGACGATCAGCGCCCGCAAACTCCTTTATTCTCTAGGAAGCATCTTCTGACCGGAAAGCCGGATTATCTGATCCGTCACGGGAAAGAATGGATTCCGGTTGAGGTGAAAACCGTTCAGGCAATCCAACAACCCTACGAGGCGCATCGTCTTCAATTGTTTGCCTATTGTTTACTGGTCGAGGAGCAATATGGCGTTCGACCGCGCTGTGGATATTTACACTATCGTCGTCGTTCTCCCACAGAAAAAGACAGCATTACTTTCCAAATTGAGTTCTCAGAGGGAATGAAAAAGAGGCTGCTAGAATTGTTGGAGCGAATGCGTCAAGCAGAACAGAGCGGTGACGTGCCCCGTTCGCATCAGGAAGCAGCTCGCTGTCGGGCTTGTGGATACGCAGCGATTTGTGACCAGAAGCTATAGGAGAAAGGCTGCCTTGGAAACCACCAAGGGCAGCCTTTCCCTAGCCAAAAACCCCTCCTTAGAGAAAAGTAGGGCAAGACGGGCGGACTGGAAATGGTGAGCTAACTCAGCATTTTAACCAAAGCGAGAAATTCGTCCCATTCTTCTTGGAAGAAGTGGAGGGTGACGTTATTCAATTCCAAGTGATAGGTTGTCTCGCCGTCTGGTTCCTGAGCTTGCCAGGCGAGGTAATTGTCCGTCTCAGCAAGGACTTCGGTTTCGGGATCAGGCAGTTCTTTGGGCATGGTTTCCTCCGTTGGGAAAAGTCTAGTCTAGGTCTTCGCTCAGGGTCTCGAGGAATTCCTGGTTGTTGGCTGTGCGCGCCAACCGTTGCAAAATCGCTTCGGTGGCGGTAGTCGGGTCCATTCCGGCGCCATGGGGTGGCGGCGTGATCATCGCATCATACATGCGCCGCATCAACCAGACCCTTGGGGTGATGTCTGGGCCCAATAATAACTCTTCGCGCCGCGTTGAGGAGCGTTCAATGTCGATGGCAGGGAAGATGCGGCGTTCTTGCAAACGGCGCGAGAGATGCAATTCCATATTCCCGGTGCCTTTGAATTCTTCGTAAACAACGTCGTCCATGCGCGATCCGGTGTCCACGAGACAAGTAGCAATAATGGTCAAAGAGCCACCTTCTTCGAGGTTACGGGCAGCGCCGAAAAATCGCTTTGGTGGGTATAACGCAGAGGGATCGATGCCCCCGGAGAGCGTGCGCCCGGATGGGGTAACGACTAGGTTATAAGCCCGCGCTAATCGGGTAATCGAATCCATGAGGATTACCACATGTCGGCCGATTTCGACCAGCCGTTTGGCGCGTTCGAGGGCCATCTCGGCGATGCGCACGTGCGAGGTAACCGGCTCATCAAAGGTTGATGAGACCACCTCGGCCTCAACCGAGCGATCCATATCGGTGACTTCTTCAGGACGTTCACCGATCAGTGCTACCATCAAATGAACATCGGGATACTTGGTTGAAATGGCGTTGGCAATTTGCTTTAAGATGGTAGTTTTCCCCGCTTTGGGCGGCGAGACGATCAAGCCGCGCTGCCCACGCCCGATGGGGGTGACCAGATTGATCAGGCGGGTAGAGAGGGTGTGCCGGTCGGTTTCAAGGTCAAAGCGGGTGTCGGGGAAGATGGGAGTCAAGGACTCAAAATTGGGGCGATTGCGCGCTTCTTCCGCATCAATCCCGTTGATCGTCTCAACCTTCAGTAGCCCATAGTGGCGTTCGGATTCGCGCGGCGGTCTCACCTGTCCGATCACCAAGTCCCCTGTCTTGAGGTTGTAGCGCCGAATTTGGGATTGGGAAACATAGACATCGAATGGACCAGGGGTGTAATGCCCCGATCGCAGGAAGCCAATCCCCTCGTTCATGATTTCCAAGATCCCCCCTCTGACTTCCATCCCTTCCTGTTCACCTTCCGCTTGGCGGATGTGCAGGATGAGATCTTCTTTTTTCATGCGGTTGGCATTGGGAACGTTAAGTTCCATTGCCATTTGGCGTAATTCCGATAAGGGAATATTTTCCAATTCAACAACTTTCATCGCTTCTTCTCTTCTCAGGTGATTTTTGTAATATATCGAAACGTTCTGCTCGCCTCACCAGCGACCATCCATCTCAATTCATTAATTTTCAAAATTGGGTATAGTAAGCAGAAATCTGGTGCATCATTTCCGTGCTAGGACGATCCAAGGCCTGGGAAAATTCATCAAACGTTATAGAAATCTTAGGTGCTCGATTGATCGATCAGGATACCGAGTGGTGTGGTGATTTTGATCATCGATTTGGAATTGGTCAAAGTATCCGTAAATACCTCAAAAAGGAACGCATACAAAAATCAAACCTACCCAGTGGAGAAATCCCGCAAATTCGGATATCGTCCCCAGCGTTTTTATTATACACCATAATTCCTCATTTTTGACAAGAGTTTTTTT
>CALFWB010000036.1 GCA_937928795.1 uncultured Anaerolineales bacterium | reverse complement strand
TAGCCGGAGCGCATTGGAGCGAAGAGGGTGCTGTCAAAACGGCTAAAGCCAGAGCTGCCTGGCTGAGCCATCAATGGCAGCCCTTAGCCCAAAAACGAGCCCGTTTGCCTCTCGCTGCCTAACAACTTTTGCGTACGCCCTTTCGAAGTGACATACAGTAATTCTAAATTTAGACCTGAAAACGCTGGCTTTAGACATCCGATATAGGAATATCATGCAAAGGTAGGATAAATCTCACTTGTGCAAACCATAAACAGGCTGAAGCCTATGCTACGAAAATCCGTTTGGCGCAACTTATCACGCGTAACATAAGCTTTAGCTTGTGGAAACGAGATACAAGCTGAAGGCTATGTTACGAAAATTTGCTCTTTCTTGCTAAAAGACGAACAAATGTATAAATTTAGAATTGCTGCTGGAAACGGCACATACGCTGAAGCTGAGGTAACGGAAATTCGCGTCATCTTGCCAAGAGACGAACGAATGTGCAAATTTAGAATTGCTGAGTGACACACCAAAAAGTGGTAAGTTTATCCCCAACTCAATTAGATTAAGCGTCGATGATACAGAATACAATCACCCGTTTTGGCCCGTGCACACCGATCGTCAAGGTCATTTCAATATCGGCCGTGCGCGAGGGCCCGCTGATCAATACGGTGAATGGGGCTTTGAGTTTCTCTTGTCGTTGCAGCGCTTCGGGCAAACGTGGAAGGATAGCTGATTTGTTTAATATAGCCAAGTGAATTTCGGGCAACAGGGATGCGGTCAGGGGACGTCTTGAGTTGCTTGGGATGACCAAGGTGGCGCTTTCGGCAATGGCGCATTCTGCCCCGGTGAGACCGGCCCGCAAATCCGGGTTGGATTGTAGAGCAATCTGGATGCCATTCTGCTCTAAGAAGGCTAATAGACCCTCCGGTAAAACTTCTTCGCTCCAGGTTTGGATGGCTGCAATGTGATTCTCTTTCAGGAAGGCTAAAACCTTCTGGGCAAGGTCGGTTGAAGTACAGGGGAGAAATTGTCCCCCTAAAGCGAGCAATTCTTTCTCAAACCATTCGGCAAGGTCTTGAGGTTGTGGGGCTTTGGTGAGCTGAGGTGAGGATCGTGGGGCAGAACCAGGGATGGCTAATTGCATTTGTGCGGGGGGTAAGTCCTGAATTTCTCTCCAAACCTCCCGAAAAGGTTTGTTCGCAGGGCGGGGAAAATCCTTTGATGCTCCCCAGCCGCTAAAAGATGGCAGGCGCAGCCACTTTTTTGAGGGTGAAACGATCCAGCCCCCAATGCCGGCTAGGCGTTGGGCAAGGTGAAATAGCGCCGGACGCGTTGCGATGTAGGAGAAGAAATAAAGACCCCACTTGAGAGGGGTTGGAGCATTCGCCTTCGGTGGTGGTTGTCTTTTAGGGACGGGTGTGTTTCCAGCTCGCACCCTCAAGAGAAGTTTGGGTAAGTCGATGTCTACTGGGCAGGCTTCTCGACATGCGCCGCATAAGCTGGATGCTCGCGCCAGATGACCAAACTCCTCATAGCCAAAAAGCGCGGCAGAAATCACCGAACCGATTGGGCCTCCATAGGGAGTATGTCTCCCGGAAGTCCCGACGTAGCTATGCCCTCCGAGCTCTCGGAAAACCGGACAGGCGTTGAAACAGGCTCCGCAGCGGATGCAGTAGAGAGCTTCCTCTAGAGGGCTACCCCGAAGGGCAGAGCGTCCGTTATCCAAGAGGACAAGGTGCCGTTCACGGCATCCGTCTCCTTCTTGGCTGGGAGAGCGGATCAAGCTGGTGTAAACGCTCAGTTTTTGACCGGTAGCAGAACGAGGGAGAAGATAAAGCATTAGGGCGAGGTCATCCAGGGTCGGAACAATGCGCTCGATGCCCATCAGGGCAATATGGACAGCGGGCAGGGTGGTGACCATGCGCCCGTTGCCTTCGTTGGTCACAATACAGATGATGCCATTTTCAGCCACTCCAAAATTAACCCCAGACAAGCCTATATCCGCAGTTAAGAAAATTTGGCGCAATACTTGTCTGGCTGTTTCCGTCATAATGGGGACATCCTCGGTGAGGGGAATGCCGAATTTTTCGTGAAACAATTCACCCACCTGTTGACGGGTTAGATGGACAGCCGGAGTGATAATGTGAGCAGGGTGTTCTCGGCGCAATTGGACAATATATTCGCCTAGATCGGTCTCGACCACCTCTATTCCTGCTTTTTCGAGAGCAGAATTCAGCTCAATTTCTTCGCTGACCATGCTTTTCGATTTAGCGATGCGTTGGGCTTGGTGACTTTGGGCGATCTCAAGGATGGTATCCACCGCCTGTTGAGCAGTGCTTGCCCGATGAACAATCCATCCGTTGCGTTGGGCATTTTCAATAAACGCTGCTAAGTAGTGGTCGAGATGCTCGATGACGTCTTTTCGCACTGCGTGTGCTTGGCGGCGCATGGTTTGCAAGTCAGCAGGCAGAGATTTGTAGACGGTGCGGCGAGCGGTGTTGCGCCGCTCGGCGTTATTGTCGAGGGCGATTTGGAGCGTAGCATTTTTTAGAGCAAGACGGATTTTTTGACGAAAGGGGGAGACCATTGAGAACGCCCTTAAGGAACCTCTATGCCTGCCAGAATTTCGGCGATGTGCAATGCACGTTGTGTTTTCCCGTGTCTCAGAAGTCCACCGTTGATGTTGGTCATACAACCAGCGTCACAGGTGACGACATACGGGGCACCAGACTCTTCGATACAGTTAATCTTGCGTTCTAGCATGGCAGCCGAAATTTCGGGGTGCTCCACAGAGAAGACCCCACCAAAGCCACAGCAATCGGCCGTATAGGGTAATTCCACGAATTCTGCTTCGCGAACCTGAGTCAATAATGTGCGCGGTTGGCGGTCAACGCCTAGCTCTCGCAAGAGATGACAAGAGCTATGATAGGTGATTTTGTGAGGGAAACGGGCGCCGACATCTTCAATGCCAAGCCGATCGACTAGGTATTCGGAAAACTCATAGACGCGTCCAGCAAAAGCTTGAGCGCGCTCTTCCCAGACTGGGTCATTTTCAAATAGCTCGGGGTAATGATGGCGGATCATCGAGGCGCAGGAGCCGGAAGGGATGACGATATCCCCGTGTGTTTTCTCAAAAGTCTGAATGGTATGGATGGCAATCGGGCGGGCTTGGTTGCGCAAGCCGGCATTGAAAGCCGGTTGCCCACAACAAGTTTGGTCGGGAGGAAACTCGACTTTTTTCCCGACCCGTCTAAGGACCTGAACCACTGCTTTGCCGATTTCTGGATAGAGGGTATCGATGATGCAAGTAACGAAGAGTTGTACAGTTTCTGGCATGATGGTTTGCGGATTGCGTGGGTTTGAGTGGTTTCACCCCAAGGGTGCCAAGTCGGGGCGGGCGGATTTGAACCGCCGACCTCACGGTCCCGAACCGTGTGCTCTAGCCGGGCTGAGCCACGCCCCGATCATCATTCAATGCAAAGGGATTATAATCTCATTGACGACCTTTGACAAGGAAAACGGCTAATCGTATAATCAGACCGTTGATTATCCCAGTTTAACTTCGAGGAGAATGGAATGAGTGAAGATCATAAAGTTCGCGTGGCGATCATCGGGATAGGAAATTGTGCCTCCTCTCTCGTCCAAGGGGTATTTTACTATCAAAATGCTGCAGAGGATGACTTAGTGCCCGGTTTGATGCATGTCAATTTGGGTGGCTATCATATCCGCGATATCCAATTTACGGCGGCTTTTGATGTGGTAGATACTAAAGTTGGAAAGGATTTATCCGAAGCGATCTTTGCCTATCCGAATAACACGGTGAAGTTTACCGAGGTGCCGTTTCTGAACGTGCCGGTTTCTCGCGGCATGACCCATGATGGCATTGGCAAGTATCTCAGTCAAATTGTACGGAAAGCGCCGGGTCCAACCGCAGACATTGTCGGCATCTTGAAAGAGACCAAGACCGATGTGGTAGTTAATTTCCTACCTGTCGGCTCGGAGATGGCGACCAAATGGTACGTAGAACAAGTGTTGGATGCTGGCTGTGCTTTTGTGAATGGGATTCCGGTCTTTATTGCCAGTCAAGACTATTGGGCGCGGCGTTTCCGTGAGCGCAATCTGCCGATCATTGGGGATGATGTCAAAAGCCAAGTTGGAGCGACCATCTTACACCGTGTGCTCACCCGTTTGTTTGTCGATCGTGGGGTGCGGGTTGACCGCACTTATCAATTAAATTTTGGCGGCAACACCGATTTTTTGAACATGCTTGAGCGTGAACGCTTGGAATCAAAGAAGATTTCCAAAACCGGCGCTGTCACGAGTATGTTACCTTATTCACTAAGTGAGGATGATGTTCACGTTGGGCCCAGCGATCACGTGCCGTGGTTAACCGATCGCAAGTGGTGTTACATCCGTATGGAAGGAACAACTTTTGGGGATGTGCCTTTGAATCTCGAGGCAAAACTTGAAGTCTGGGACTCTCCTAATTCGGCTGGTGTGATGATTGATGCGATTCGCTGTGCTAAGATTGCTTTGGATCGCGGTCTGAGTGGTCCGATTATCGGTCCATCGGCTTACTTTATGAAAACCCCTCCCAAGCAATTTCGCGATGAAGTGGCGCGTGAAATGACTGAAGCCTTCATTCGCGGCGAGGTACTTAGAGAGTGATGGTATAATCTTAAAGCATCGCTTAGCCACTCAGCCTGCCCGAACATCCGCAGATGATGCAGATTGCGCGGAAAAATTTAGGGAATCAGCCTAATCAGCAAAATCTGGGGATTTAGGAAACACAAACGAGGAATTAGCCCATGCCTTTTGGGTCATGGCTGAATGGTTATCGCATTGTTTTGATAAAATATTCGGGAGGCTCAACCGCATGGATGGTGAGCTGGTTATTATGTGAGGAGTTTGGTATGTCAGGACATTCGCATTGGGCAACCATACGTAGGAAAAAAGGAGCAGCCGACGCAAAGAAGGGGCAATTGTTCACTCGTCTGGCACGTGAGATTGTTTTAGCTGCTCGCGATGGGGGAGGGGACCCTAGCGCAAATACCCGTCTTCAATTAGCCATTGACCGCGCTAGGGCAAATAATATGCCAAAAGAGAACATTGAACGGGCCATCAAGCGCGGCACCGGTGAGCTGAAGGAAGGGAATGCGATCGAAGAAGTCTATTATGAAGGGTATGCGCCAAACGGAATTGCCCTGATTATTTTCGCCGTG
This sequence comes from uncultured Anaerolineales bacterium, assembly GCA_937928795.1. Classification (GTDB taxonomy): domain Bacteria; phylum Chloroflexota; class Anaerolineae; order Anaerolineales; family UBA4823; genus NAK19. The sequence continues at coordinate 25,036 of CALFWB010000036.1, read as the reverse complement.
ACCGACAACCGCAACCGCGCAGTGGCTGAAATTCGCCATATCCTAAACCGCTACGGTGGCAACATGGCGGAAGCCGGTTCGGTTGCCTGGCAGTTCACTCGCTCGGCTTATTTCTCTTTGCCGCGCGCAAACGTGGATGCAGACAAAGTCTTTGAAATCGCTGTTGAAGCCGGTGCAAGCGACGTCAATATCGAGGACGAACTCATCGAAATCATCGGGCCGGTGGAAGCCTTTAGCGATATTAGCAGAGCTTTGAAGCAGGCTGGCATCCAGCCTGAGGAAGCTGAACTGCGCATGATCCCAAACAACGAAGTAGAACTCTCGCCGGATGAGACCATTCAGGTACTCAAGGTCATCGAAGCCTTAGAAGAATTGGATGATGTCCAAACCGTTTACTCGACCTTGTCCATCAGTGATGAGGCGATGGCACAGTTAGAAGCGGCCTAAAACACAACATGATTGTCATTGGCATCGATCCTGGCATTGCAATCACTGGCTATGGGATCATCCGCCAAGAAGACAACGATATCCTTACCGTTGTGGATTATGGCGCAATTGTTGCGCCAAATTCAATCCGTGGAGATAGTGAACGCCTCTTGTTGATATACCAAAAATTGGGCGAGATCTTAACTCTCCACCGCCCACTCGCCGGAGCGGTGGAGAAATTGTTTTTCCAAAAGAATGTCCGCACAGCGATGGCAGTTGGGCAAGCCAGAGGGATTGCCCTGCTAGCTTTAGCTCAGAAGGAAATCCCGCTGTACGAATATGCGCCGGTCGAAATTAAACAAGCCTTAACTGGATATGGAAATGCGGATAAACGACAAATGCAAGAAATGGTGAAACTCCGCTTATCCCTAAAGGAGGTTCCTAAACCCGATGACATCGCCGATGCCTTGGCAATCGCAATCTGTCATCTGCAATCCTATCGATTAAAGAATTTCGTAGAAGCGATATGATTGCCTCACTTAGCGGTGTCGTGCGCGAGATAGAAGGAGACGCCTTGGTGGTAGAAAATCAAGGGCTTGGTTTTTTGGTTTATGTGCCGAAGCCGCTTTGTGATCGCCTGCGGATCGGGGAGCAGGTCTTCCTGTTCACCCAACTCCTAGTGCGAGAAGATTCGTTAACCTTAGTGGGCTTTGATACTGTCGAGGCGCGAAAGCTTTTCAATTTATTGGTGAGCGTGAGTGGCGTTGGTTATAAAATGGCTTTATCTGTCCTCTCCGCCTTGAGCTTGGAGGCTATCCGCGCTGCTATTGTTCAAAATCAGGTTGACGTTTTAGCCCGTGTGCCGAGCTTAGGCAGAAAGACCGCGCAAAAAATCATCTTATCTCTGCAAGATAAACTGCGTGGTGAAGCGCAATGGGAACAACTGGCGGCCATGAGCGATGTGGATGGAGAGGTCTTAGCGGCCTTGACTTCGCTAGGTTATAGTGTTGTTGAAGCCCAAGCTGCGATCCAGTCCATACCAAAAGAAACGCCGCAAGAGGTAGAGGCGCGCTTGCGTTCTGCTTTGAGCTATTTTAGTAAATCTTTATCGTAATTCTTGTGAATTGGAGGTAGCAATCGGATGGTGGCAAACATTGCGTTTATCGGTCCGGGTGTAATGGCGGAGGCGATGATCGGGGGTCTAATTCGCCAAAAACTAGAAGAACCTCAAAATCTCATTGCGGCTGGGCCGCGTCTGGAGCGGTTGGAGCAACTGCAGAAAAAATATGGCATTCATGTGGAGAGTGATAATGCCAAAGCTGCAAAAAACGCAAAAATTGTCGTACTTTCGGTGAAACCGCAGAAACTTGATAAAGTCTTAGCCGGTTTGCGCGGAGCGATAGCTGCGGATGCATTGGTCGTTTCTATTGTAGCTGGTGCGCCAATCGACAAATTGATGCAAGGGTTAAATCATCCTTACATCGTTCGTTCGATGCCGAACACTCCAGCCCAGATTGGCGAAGGAATTACGGTTTGGACCGTCTCCTCGGCGGTTTCAGAGGAGCAAAAAGAATCTGCCCGTCGTTTGCTTTCTGCCCTAGGAGATGAAATTTATGTCGAGGAGGAGAATTACTTGGACATGGCGACCGCTTTATCCGGCACCGGTCCGGCGTATGTTTTCTTGTTTATGGAAGCGATGGTCGATGCGGGGGTGCATCTTGGTTTCCCAAGACGAATTGCTGAGCAATTGGTTGCCAAGACCGTGCGGGGTTCGGTTGACTATTACACCAAACGCGAAGATCAGGTGCATTTGGCGCGTTTGCGTAATGAGGTCACTTCACCAGGGGGCACCAGTGCAGCGGCGCTCTATTATCTGGAAAAAGCCGGTTTCCGAACAGCAATCTCGCGGGCGATTTGGGCAGCTTATGAAAGGTCGCGCGAGTTAGGCAGGGATGCTCGCGCAAAACCACCTGAAAACCACGCACGTGAAGAATAAAAAATTGGATTTTCGGGTAGTGAGCATTTGTGATTTGCTTTACAAGCTTGCAGGTTTCGGGTATCATTTATCCGTTTTGAGACTCAGGCTATACGTAAAACGAAATTGTGTTAGGAAGGGCATAGAAAACCAATGGATGAAACCGCCAAATTGCTCAAAGCGTTAACCGAAGCGCATGGAGTGCCCGGATTTGAAACTCCGGTGCGCTCGGTTGTACGAGGATATTTTCAAAGGTTGGGAGAACTTAGCCAAGATAAGCTCGGCAGTGTGATTTGCAAAAAGCAGGGGACGGCTGAGGAGCCGCGCGTGATGCTCGCAGGACACATGGATGAAATTGGTTTTATGGTGAAGTACATCACCGATGAAGGATTTATCAAGTTCCTTCCCTTAGGTGGCTGGTTTGACCAAGTCTTGTTGGGACAACGGGTGATCATCAAGACGCAAAAGGGGGATGTCGTTGGCCTGATCGGAGCAAAGCCACCTCACCTTCTAAGCCCAGAAGACCGCAAAAAAGTGATCGAAAAGAACGACATGTATATCGATATTGGCGCAAGTAGTAAAGCTGAAGTTGAAGAAGCTGGTGTCAGAACTGGCGATCCGGTCATTCCGCGGGCGGATTTTGTTGAACTTGCCAATGGAAAAACCTATCTATCTAAAGCTTTTGACGATCGGGTCGGCGTTGCCTTAGCCGTTTCAGTTTTGGAGCAATTGCAGGGAAAACCTCATCCCAACACGGTTTACGGGGTTGCCACGGTTCAAGAGGAGGTGGGATTGCGCGGGGCAACGACCAGCGTTAGAGCGGTTGATCCGCATGTTGCCATTGTGCTGGAGTCGGATATTGCCGGAGATGTTCCGGGGATAAAGCCAGAAGAGTCCGGGGTAAAATTAGGTAAAGGTCCCACCATTGTCATCTTTGATGCGCGGATGATCCCGAACCAAAAATTGCGCGATCTAGCCCTAAGAGTGGCAGAGGAAAAAAGCATCCCGGTTCAATTATCTTATATCGAAGGAGGAGCAACCGATGGAGCTGCCATTCATCTACATCACACCGGCGTCCCCACCCTGGTGGTAGGAGTCGCTGCTCGACATATTCACTCACACAGTTCGATTATCCATCGGGATGATTATGACCATGCGGTCGTCTTGGTTCGTGAATTAGTGCAACGTTTAGACGCCCAAACTGTGGGCGAGCTCACAGAATAATACCAGAAGGAATTTGTGGAGGTATGATGACAGATTATATTCAACAAATTTCCGAAGAGCTACGCAAGCAAATTGAGGTCTTTGAGCCCGAATTTCAGCTCAAAGATATTGGCGTGGTGATTGAAGCGGGCGATGGGATTGCGCGCGTCAGCGGCTTGAGTAATATCCGCTCGCAAGAATTGGTGGAATTTGCCAATGGAGTGATGGGAATTGCCTTCAACCTTGAAAAGGATAATGTTGGTGTCACGATTGTCGGAGAATATTCTGGCATCGAGGAAGGCATGCAAGTGCGTTCAACAGGACGAATTGCCTCGGTGCCGGTTGGCGATGGATTGGTCGGAAGAGTGGTCAATGCGCTTGGACAACCGATCGACGGCAAGGGACCCGTTCGGTTCGACCGCTATCGTCCGATTGAACGAATTGCGCCTGGAGTCGTGTTGCGAAAAGACGTCGATACGCCGGTTCAGACCGGTATTAAAGCCATCGATTCGATGATCCCAATCGGTCGTGGTCAACGGGAATTAATTATCGGTGACCGTCAAACCGGAAAGACTGCCTTAGCAATCGACACGATTATTAATCAGAAAGGCAAGGACTTGTATTGTATCTATGTGGCGATTGGGCAGAAAAAAGCAGCAGTGGCTCGCACGGTGGCGCTTCTGGAAAGATACGGGGCGATGGATTACACGATTGTGGTTGTGGCTTCAGCCGATGAACCGGCGGCAATGCAGTATATTGCCCCATATGCTGGTTGCGCCATGGGAGAAGAATTCATGGAAACCGGCCGAGATGCCCTAATTGTGTATGATGACCTCTCGAAGCACGCTTGGGCATATCGACAGGTCAGTTTACTCCTCAGACGTCCTCCCGGTCGAGAGGCTTATCCGGGTGATGTGTTTTATCTGCATTCGCGGTTGCTCGAGCGAGCAGCCCGTTTGGCGGATGAGTATGTCATTGTTCCGCAGAGTTTTGAAGGCACCCTGGCTAATGCTGAGGATAGCGTGGACGGAAAAGTTTACGGTGGGCCACGGGCTTTGCATGAGGCTCAAGAAGCCCTCAAAGCTTTGCCAAACCCGGAGAATTATAAACTGGTGAAGCGCCGCGGCTCTGGCGGGTCACTGACGGCTCTCCCGATCATCGAGACCTTGCTAGGGGATGTCTCAGCCTATATTCCTACTAACGTGATTTCGATTACGGATGGTCAGATTTACTTGGAAAACAACTTGTTCTACGCCGGCATCCGCCCTGCGGTGAACGTGGGTATCTCGGTTTCGCGTGTGGGTGGAGATGCCCAGACCAAAGCAATGAAGCAAGTTGCCGGACGCTTGCGCCTAGAGATGGCTGCCTTTCGCGAATTGGCTGCTTTTGCTCAGTTTGGTTCGGATTTGGACAAAGCGACCCAAGCCCAATTGAATCGCGGTTTGCATTTGCAGGAAATTCTAAAACAACCCCAATATGAACCCATGCCCTTGGAACAACAGGTGATCGTCTTATTTGCCGGCACGCAGGGGTATGCCGATAAAATTCCGCTCGAGGACATGCGCCGCTGGGAAACTTCCCTCATTCGTTTTATGGAATCCTCTTATCCTGAAATTGGAAAAGACATTGCAGAGAAGAAAATCATCACCGACGAGACCCGAGAGAAGCTGGTAGCAGCGCTGGAGAACTTTTCTGCATCTTGGCAGTAAGCACCTGCTAACCAGAGGATGGTTGTACAATGCCGAACACAAGAGAAGTTCGATTGAGGATTCGCAGCATCAAGAATATCTCCCAGGTGACGCGCGCCTTGCAGGCGGTCAGCACGAGCAAGGTCAGAAAATCGATGGCAACCCTGATGCAGACGCGTCCGTACGCCACTAAAGCCTGGCAAGTTCTCACCAATATTGCCAATCAGCCTGGTCGAGATAATCTGCACCCCTTACTAACGCAGAGAAAAACGATCTCGGCTGGTTTGGTGATCGTCATTACAGGCGATCGAGGTTTAGCCGGCGCTTACAACACGAACATCATCCGATTTGCCTTGCAACAGTTTTCTAAGTACCCTTATCCTATTCGGTATGTTGCGGTAGGGCGCAAGGGGCGCGATTTATTGATTCGCTCAAGAAAGAATGTCATTGCCGAGTTTAGCAATCTGCCTGCAGCGCCTACCTATACCGATGTTTCGGCGATTGGCAAATTAGCAATTGAAGAATTTCTGACTCAAAGAGTGGATGAAGTCTTTTTGGTTTACACCGATTTTGTCAGTATGGTGAGACAAATCCCCACGGTTCGGAAGATCCTTCCCCTCGAATATCAGCGCGGCGAAGAACGAGTGGAAACCTTTGATGCGAATGCGCGGCACCATATAGAAGCTACCTACATTTATGAACCAGACATGGATACGATCTTAGATCGGATTGTGCCGCGTTTTACTTCCCTTCAGGTGTATCAAGCGATTCTCGAAGCCCAAGCCAGTGAACACGCCGCCCGCATGGTGGCGATGAAGAATGCCACAGATGCTGCGACCGAGTTGGCTGCTTCACTCCAGTTAGAATATAACAAAGCTCGCCAGCAAGTGATTACCAATGAGATGTTAGATATTGCGGGTGGCGCAGAAGCTCTCTCGAGTCAGGGATAAATATATTCAAAGACAACTTAACTTACTTAACTTATTGAAGCGTTTGGAGGAAAGATGGTTCAGTCAAGAGGAAGAGTAGTTCAGGTGCTAGGCGGTGTCGTAGATGTTGAATTCCCACCGGATCAACTACCAGAAGTATTTGATGCGATTGAAGTCCCGCGTGAAAATGCTGAGCCGTTGGTGCTGGAGGTGCAGAAGCATCTCGGAAATAACTGGGTTCGTTGTGTCGCCATGGACTCAACCGATGGGTTGCAACGGGGAACGATCGCTTATGGGACAGGGAAGCCGATTATGGTGCCTGTGGGACCTGAAACCCTCGGACGGGTCTTTAACGTATTGGGCCGCCCAATTGATCAAAAAGGGGAAGTCAGTGCAAAACTCTATTATCCGATTCATCGCTCTGCACCGCCCTTTGCCGAGCAAGCCACCCGAGTGGAAGTGTTTGAAACTGGGATTAAGGTTATTGACCTGATCGCTCCTTTTACGCGGGGAGGTAAAACGGGCATTTTTGGTGGCGCTGGCGTTGGAAAGACCGTCATTATTATGGAGTTGATTCGCTCCATCGCCACGGTGCATCAGGGAAACTCCGTCTTCGCCGGCGTTGGCGAGCGCACCCGTGAGGGAACCCAGCTCTACCGTGAGATGCTGGAATCGGGTGTGATGAAAGATACGGTTATGGTCTTCGGTCAGATGAATGAACCTTCGGGAGCAAGGTTGCGTGTAGCTCTCTCTGCGCTCTCAATGGCAGAGTATTTCCGCGATCAAGGACGGGATGTGCTTCTTTTCATCGATAATATCTTTCGCTTTAGCATGTCTGGGTCGGAGGTCTCAGCCTTGCTCGGAAGAATGCCTTCGGCAGTTGGTTATCAACCCACCTTAGCAACCGAGATGGGCGAATTACAAGAGCGCATCACGTCCACACGCAGCGGCTCGATTACCTCGATGCAGGCGGTCTATGTCCCTGCGGATGACTATTCGGATCCGGCACCTGTGGCAACCTTTACCCACTTGGATGCCACCATTGCGCTCGAACGCTCGATTGCGGAAAAAGGTATCTATCCGGCGGTTGATCCGTTGGCTTCGACCTCGCGCATCCTTGACCCCAATATTGTCGGTATTGATCATTACACTACGGCGCGCGAAGCGCAGCGCGTCCTACAACGTTACAAAGACCTGCAAGATATTATTGCAATCTTGGGCATTGATGAGCTTAGCGAAGAAGATAAGTTGATTGTGGCGAGAGCGCGTAAGATCGAACGCTTCTTCTCGCAGCCTTTCTTTGTTGCCCAGCAGTTCACCGGTCAGGAAGGCCGATATGTCCCCTTGCGAGAAACGGTGCGTGGTTTCCGTGAGATTTTAGATGGGAAGCATGACGATCTCCCGGAACAAGCCTTTATGATGGTAGGGACGATTGATGAAGCAGTCGAAAAAGCCAAGCGACTGCAACAATAGGAGACATTCTTAAGGAGTGTATATGCCGATTCGCTGTGAAATTGTTTCACAAGATCGGATGGTCTTTGAAGGGGAGGCCGATATTGTGATCTTGCCGGGAAGCGAAGGTGAAATGGGGATTTTGCCTAACCATGCACCCTTGCTTTCGACCCTTAACTACGGGGTGATGAAAGTGCGCTTTCAGGGACAGGAACAGTATTTTACGGTTGCTGGGGGGGTCGTGGACGTTCAACCCGATCGCGTGGTGGTGCTGACCGATGCAGCAGAAAACGTTGACGAGATCGATGTGCGGCGAGCTGAGGAAGCAATCCGCCGCGCAGAAGAGTACCTTAAGGCCGGCCCACCGCCCGATACGGATGAATACCTTGCTATGGAAGCTGCTCTCAAACGGTCACACTTGCGCTTAGAAGCTGTCAAGCGGTATCGCGGTCCTTCAATGCCATCCTATCGCCGAGAAGAATCCTAGGGAAAATGGGGCTGTTTTCGCGGGAATTTGGTATTGATTTAGGCACGATGTTTACTCGGGTTGTCGAAGGGCGTCAAATCCTCTTCGAAGAACCCACCATCGCTGCAATTGTCGTTGATGAACAAAAAATGGTAGCCTGGGGACAGGAAGCCCTAGACATGTTCGGAAAGGTGCCGGAGACAATTGAGGTCACCCGACCGTTGCAAAATGGCGTGGTGGCTGATTACGAAGTTACCGAAAATATGTTCCGCTGGCTTTTGCGGAAATTGAGCGGGCCCTTTCGAATCGCTCCGCCCAAAGTGATGATTACCATTCCCTACGGCATTACAAGCGTTGAAAGTCGCGCGGTTCATGAAGCGATCTTAGAGGCTGGCACGCGCGAAGCCTATTTGATTCAACAGCCTTTGGCAGCCGCTATCGGAGCAGAAATGCCGATCGGGACACCCAGTGGTAATATGATTTTGTGCCTCGGCGGTGGGGTTACCCAGGCAGCCGTGATTGCGATGTATGGGATTGTGGCGGCTGAAACGATGCGCTCGGGTGGTATGGCTCTCGACGAGGCGATCGTTTCCTACGTGCGCAGAAAGTACGGCTTAATCATTGGCCCCTTAACTGCGGAACAACTTAAGATCAAGATCGGCGCAGCGATACCTCTCGATCAAGAAGACCAGTTGGATGTTCAAGGACAAGATCAAGTCACTGGTTTGCCGCGCGGAATTACTCTCACTACCGGGGAGATTGTCGAAGCTATTCAAGAACCCTTGAAGGATATTATAGAAACAGCTCGTAAGGTGCTGGAAAAAACTCCTCCAGAACTAGTGGCTGATATTATCGATCGCGGCATTGCAATGACGGGAGGATTAGCCCTCCTGCGCGGGCTGGATCGGCTGTTGACCAAAGAATTGGGTGTGCCAACTTATTTGGTAGACAACCCGAAAACGGCAGTTGCAGAAGGGGCGGCGCAAGGGATTAAAATGGTGCCGGTTCTGCGCAGAAATTTGCCTTCTGTTTAATCTCAAAGTACGGTTGTTAGGGGAAAAGGACGATCAGCGAGAGAGAAATTCGCATATTCTTGCACAATTCTCTATGGATGATTATTTCTTTGGGATAAATACGAGCAGTTGTCCTGATCTGACCTAAGTTCGGAATAAGCTTCCTTCGGCCATGCTGTTGCACAGAACAAGTGACGCAAATCTCCGATTTGCGGAGCACGTCGAAGACTTGTTACGCGAATCGGTATCCACATTGAAGAACTAGAACGGAAACGGCCGGAATAGTGGCAAGGATAGGGGGACTAAAACCAAACTGAGGTGGTGCCTAGCTTTGTGTTGCAAATGTTAAGAAATCTTTACTTTTTTGCTCTTGACAGCTTATCTGAAAAACATTATTATTTTTTATAACGTTATATGAATTGAGAATAACTGGTGAGCTATGCCCCTTAAAAACTTTGCTATCGTTAATCATCCGGTGCGGATGCGCATCTTTCAAGCGCTTCATGCGGAGGAACTCTCAATTAATCAACTCCTGAAACGCCTTTCCGATGTCTCAAAGCCTTCGCTCTACCGGCACATTCATTTGATGCTCGAGGCAGGCGTTATTGAGGTCACGCGCACGCGTTTAGTCAACGGTATTGAAGAGCGCTTCTTTTCGGCGGTCAACGAGTTGATTGATCCAGCGGATATTGAACGCCCAGGTGGTCTGGAGGAGTTTGCCGACCATGTGCAGTTGTATGGTAACGGCGTGGTGCAGGAGCTGACTCGGTATATCTTATCGAGCGACCCGCTGCATATAAGAAATATTGCTGCCCGCGATCACGTGTTCTATGCCACCGAGCAGGAGTTTATTGAGGTGCGCGAGACGATTTATAACTTATTGAAAGAACTGGAGACTCGACCGCCATCATCAGGACGCAGGAAATATCGCATGTTCATCATGGCTCATCCGAAAGGTTCTGCGGAAGAGGAATAAGGTTTCAAGTAGGGCGATTGGGCGACACTTAACGGTTTGAGCGCAACGCTCTCATTTCTATTAAAACTTTATTGGTGAGGTGCTTATGCCAAAGTGGATTACAAATAACCGATTATATGATTTAGCCCAACGAGGGCAGCGGCTTACACCGTGGTACGCTGTTATCGTACTAGGGTTTGTGATGGTTATGAGCCAATCTTTGTTTGCCATTCCTGCCCAAGTAGTAAAATGGGGCTTGGGTGGTTTTTCCGAAGCAGGAGAAATTAATCTGCCTCCTTGGCAAGCTGGACTTTTGACCGGCCTAGAACTAGCTATGGGGTTTGGCGGACTGGTTTTGCTCGTTTGGCTGTGGGTATGGCGCTATGAGAAGCGCGCCTTCTCTACGCTAGGGTTTGAGCGGCGCAGTGTGCTGCAGCAGTATGGGCGTGGCTTGTTGATTGGCTTGCTGGCTTTTAGTGGATCGGTTGGACTCATGGCGCTGTTTGGCTACGCTGCCCCCGAAGCTGGTGACCCGACACGGATGGGGTTGGCGGCCTTAGGCGGCGTACTGTTCATCTTCCTGCTCGGCTGGCTTATTCAAGGCGCTGCGGAGGAAGTGTTGACGCGCGGCTGGATGCTGCCCGTTTTAGGGGCGCGCTACCGTCCTTGGGTAGGCATTTTGATCTCTTCGCTTTTCTTCGCGATCATGCACGGTCTCAATCCCAATTTGAGCATTCTGGCGCTGGTCAACCTGGCACTGTATGGGCTGTTTGCTGCGCTGTATGCCTTACGGGAAGAATCGCTGTGGGGAATTTGCGCCTTTCACTCGATTTGGAACTGGGCACAGGGCAACCTGTTCGGAATGAGTGTCAGCGGTCAAAATACGGGCGTTGGCACGCTGTTTGACTTGATGGAAAGCGGGCCTGATTGGTTCACTGGCGGGGCGTTCGGTCCTGAAGGCGGGCTGGCGGTGACGATCGTATTAGTTCTAAGCAGCGCGCTGATCCTCGTTTGGCCCAAATCTGACCAAGCTTCATAGGACATTTCGATTGTGATTTTTACTCTTATTTTTGTCTAAATTTGTTGTTGTAGAAAGGAAAAACGTCTATGAAAGTCGAAATTCTTTATCGTCCATCCTATTCGCTAGGAGTGGTTACCCTCGAACCCAATGAGCAGATTCAAGCTGAGGCCGGCGCCATGGTCAGCATGTCTGAAGGCATCAAGGTGGAAACCAAAGCAGAAGGTGGCTTGCTCAAGTCGCTCAGTCGCGCTGTATTAGGGGGAGAGAGTTTCTTCCAGAATTTCTACAAAGCTCCACCTCAAGGAGGAGAGATTACTTTTGCCCCTGATCTGCCCGGCGACATCTTTGCGCTAACGCTCAAAAACGAGCGGCTGTTGGTGCAATCCGGTTCCTATCTGGCTTCAGAACGAGGCATCGAGATCAATGCGAAATTGAGTCTGAAAGCTTTTGACGCTATGGAGGGCCTTTCCATTTTGGAAATCTCTGGCAGCGGTCAACTGTTGCTCTCTTCGTATGGCGCAATCCACGAGAAGGTGCTCGGAGCGGGTGAGAGCTACATTGTGGATTCCACCCATCTGGTCGCTTTCAGCGCTGATATGAAAGTTACAGACAAACCTGTTGGCGGGCTGAAATCTACGCTCTTTAGCGGCGAGGGTTTTGTTGTGCAGTTAAGCGGTCCGGGGCGGATTCTCTTGCAAACCCGTTCTCCGCGCGCCTTTTTAGATTGGCTTATCCCAAAACTGCCTAATAATAACAATCAATAAGTCTGGGGTCATGATCGAAAACACGCTTGAAAAAGGAAATTGATTATGAATGGAAGCCCTGTTTTTAACCCGATTCTTGATTTCTTTGCCTTCCTGCGGCGTCCAAATTCAGAGAGCTTCTCTGCCTCGCTCAAACAGAAACTTCTGGTTATGGCGGTTATCGTTGCGCTGGACATTCTGATTGGCATTCTTCTAACGCTAGTGACTGCCCCCATCGAATCGCTGCTCTCGGTGCAGGCACAACCTGTAGAAGAGGCGGCGCAGGCAGGTTTTCTGCTAGCCCTGGGGGGAATTTTCATTGTGCCCCTCATCGAAGAGGTGCCATTTCGGCTCTGGCTTGCCCCGAATCTACTCTTTTTCTTTATCTCGTTTGCTTTGATTTCAACGCAGTACGCGCCTCTGCCGTTTGCCAGTCAGTTGAGAGAGGTGGGGCTGGCAGATGACGCCCTCGTGTTAGTGAGAATCGCCTTTTACCTGATAATCGGCGCCATCATCACGCTGTTTTTCTATCTGCGCCAGCGAGGCGGGAAACCCTACGCCGATTTCTTCCGCCGTTACGTTGCAGTGTACTACTACGTGGCGGCGATTGTGTTCGGCTTTGTTCATCTGAGCAATTACAACTACAACGTCGAACCTTGGTGGTACGCGCCCGTGCTTATCCTGCCGCAACTGATTGGGGGATTTGTGTTCGGGTATATCCGCATTCGGCTGGGATTCTGGTATGCTGTGCTGGCGCACATGGCAACCAACCTGCTCTGGACGCTGGGAGACGGGATGAATGCGCTCTTTGGCGAGATGGGTGGAGTCGTTTGGCTGGCGGCTCTCACACTCTCCTCCCTGACGGTGGTAGTGATGACGTTCAGAAAAAATTTGGTTTTGATCGAGAAGCCTTTACCCCGAGGTTAGTGCAATTTGGTTATCCGGCAATTTCTTGACCAGGAAGAGGCTTTCACAATCGGATGTGTCATTTCTCTCTTCTCGTAGGACGAAACCTAGCCCCTCTCATTTGGGAGAGGGGCTAGTCCGTTGCCCTAAGCGCCGCTAAAGGGGTGAGGAAACCTTTCAAGCGGGCTGAATCCGCAAGAAGGGGATTAAGAGATTGGTATGAAAAGCCCTAACTTGCCCGTGGAAAGCCTTCCTTTTGTTGTTATCCTGTTTTATCGTTAGCCTGGGCAGAACAAGAGCGGCACGTCGCTCCAATCTGCACCGGCAGAGTTTCCGGCGCTGTCGCTGGCATTGACGGCGATGCCTATCGAGCCGTTGGTGCCTTGGTAGAAGTTATATGCCTGCGCACCGATGTCAACCACCGCACGGTAATAGCCGCCGCCGATAGGACTCATCGGGGTAAAAATGCCCCCGGCTCCTGCGCCGGTGAAGCCGTAGATGAGATAGACCTCTCCAATGCTAGATTGCCCATCCTGCACGAAGGTTTCCACTGTCAAAATACCGCTTTGGGCGCTGCACCCTTGTCCATAATACAAAGTGGACGGGTCAACGTAGGTGATATACACCACCGGCGGGGTGGTATCGGCGGGAATCGGTGTAAAAGTGGGCGGAACAGGCGTGAAGGTAGGCAGAACAGGCGTGAAGGTGGGCGGAGCAGGTTTGAAGGTGGGTGGTACGGGCGTGAAGGTGGGCGGTACAGTCGTGAAGGTGGGTGGCGGGTTAATTCCGGGTGGAACGGGCGTAAACGTAGGCGCCTGGGCGGTGAGGGTCAGGATGGCAACTTCGGTGGCTTTTTCTGGGGCTAACGTGGCTTCGGCAGGGGCAGCCGGCGCTTGGGGGGCATCGCAGCCGCCGTTGGGAGAGATGAGCGGCTGTTTGACTTCCTGCGAGACGCACACCCTGACGGAGGCGCTGTCAGACGATTCGCCGCCCGCGTAGGCGCGCGCCGACAGGGTGTATTTGCCAGGAGCCGAGGCGTTCCAGTTCAGTTCGGCATAGGCCAGCGGAGCGGCGGGGTCAGTATCCACCGCGCCAACCGTCACGCCGTTGACCAGGAATTCAATGCGGATGATGCCGCTGCCATCCACATGGCGGGCATGCGCTTTGAGCGGGAAGGCGCCCAGCGGCAGAATTGCGCCGTCCACGGGCTGGTCGAGCCAGGCTTGCGCCCCGCTGGCAGAGAGGCTGGCGCCGGGCGCAGCGGAACAGGCGCTGATCAGGAGAGAAAACAGGATGAGGAGGATAAATGGGAGTTTCATATTCACTTCCTTCTTTTGAATGACTTACGGGGCACCAAAAGTAGATATTCCTTGTATGCGGATTTCTATTTCACAAGAGGCTTCGCCCAGGTCGCTGCGCAAAATTACTGTTTCATTGATGCGCGTCCACTCTGCATCTGAACGGGGCTGCAAGGTATGAGTAGCGACACAGTAATTATCAGGACCATTGTTGGTGTCATAATCGCGCAATACCGCTGTCAGGGTAATCTCACCCCGAGAACCAAACCCTGCTGCGCGGCCTTCCGTCTCAAACAGCCAGGGAGCAATAGGCGGTTCGCTGCGCCATTGATAGCGACTCTGCGTCAGACAAGCGGTGTTGTTGGGGCAATTCCCTAACAGGATTGTTCCAAGTCCATGGTTGGGAGGATTGCTAAAGGTGGGAGCAGTGTCATCCATGCCGATGAAAATATCACCAAAAACTTCCATGCGCCGGTCAGCGCAGGCAACGCAGATGTCGCCGTTATCAAGCACTTCACCGGTACTCGCGCTAGGACCAACCGTGATGGCATTGACCGTAATGCGCACGAGGCCTAGATTGCGACATTCTGGTTGACGCACAATCAGTGGCTGGCTAGGTAGAGAATTACCACGCGAGGTAATAGTGGTGACGGTGAGACGCACTTCGGTACCGCAAGCATAATTAGATGGCAAAACAGGCAGACCCACGCTGCGCCCAATGGTGGTTGCGCCTAAAGGTCGTATAACCAACATCCCCGGCAGTTGCACCCAGGGCGAATTTGGCCGCATCACATCCCTGACCGACACGTTCACCTGCCAACTAAAAATATCGGCTTCGCCATAAAAAGCGTTGCCGCGCCAATCCCAGCGCAACATGGGTACGAGTGGCCCAACACAAACGCTTTGTTCAATGTTGGGGTTAGTGGTGGGGAAGTTCTCACACAACCAATTTCTCTCGATCCGCAGGTTGGTCGGAGCAGGAATTTCGGTATCCGTGCCCTCAAGCGGGTCGAGGACAGCCGGGGCATCGAGATAAACCTGCCGCAGGACGCCGGGGGCGAGGGTGTTGTAGGTCGAGAGGTCGAAGCGCGAAGCGGCAGGCTGAATGCGGTAACGTAGGAAGGACGCGCCGCCCGCCGCCGCAGGCGCGCCCGTCAGAGACGCTACTGGTCGCGGCTCGAAAGCCAGCAACTCGTTCGTCAGGTCGCGCCCGTCCCATTCGCTACGGGCGTGACTGCCCGAAAAGCGCCCAATGCGCAGGCTTTCCGCCGCGCGCCGCCCCCAGCATTCGCCCTCCAGCCGCACCAGACCATCTGACGGAACAGTGAACGAATACAGCCCGCGGCTGGGCAGTTGCAGCGGCAGTTCGTAGTACAGCTCGCCGCCGCTGGGGCGCAGCAGCCCCGGCTCGGCGGGCAGCCGCTCGTAGCGCGAGCCGTTGAACGAGACGTAGCAATACACGCCGTCGTAGGCTTCCTGCGTCGTCAGGCTGAGCAGGAGCAGGTTGAGCGAGGTCGTCGCGCCGGTGCCGGCCTGGGAGCATTCGGGACCGATTTCCACGCTCAACATGGAAGCCACCATCTCGCCGCGCGGACGGACGGGGGCGAGGAAGTAGCGGTACGTCCCGACGCGCGTCACCGGCGTGGCGTAAGTCAGCGTGTTGGCGGGCAGAGTGGCGAGCAGGCTCATCAGGCGTTCGCCGGGCGCAATCTGGTAAATGCGGTAGGCGGTTTCATCGGCGGAATCGGTCCAGCGCATGGCGATTTGGCTGCACGAGTGCGTCTCCCCATCGAAGCGCGAGGCGGGTCCGTCAGCCGGGTCACTGCCCGGCGCGCCGGGCGCAGGCGGGGGAACAGCGGGCGCGGCTGGGGGCGCGGATGAACCTGCTGGCGAAGCGGCGGGCGCCGGGTTGGGATGACGCGGCAGGGTGAGCGGCGTTCCGGGCGGGATGACCGCTTCGGGCGCGGGGGGCAGTCCCGGGTTCAGGCGGGCGATTTCGTCTGGGGTGGTTCCGGCGGCGGCTGCCAGGTCGCCCACGCGGATTTCGGTCACGCCTTCGCCGCGCGGCAGCGCATCCACATTGACCGTGACCGGCACGCCGCTCAAATCCGCCGTATCCACGAAGACGACTTCGGAATCGGCAAAGTCATCGGCGGCGAAGAAGGCGCGCGCCAGCAAGGCATGGCGTCCAGGCGTGGTCACCGTCCAGGGTTGGACGAGGGTCAGGGTGTTATTATCGCCGTTGGCGGCGGCGATCAGCGCGCCATCGGCGTACACTTCCAGGCGCAGGACAGGGCGGCTGGCTTCGGCATAGGCCATCAGCGGCAGGCTTTCGTTCAGGTCAGTCAGCGCGCCGTTTTCGGGGGCACGTATCTGCACAAAAGGCGATGGCTGGTCCTGGACAGAACGCCAATACAGCCATCCTGCCGCTCCGCCACACATGAGAAATAGGACAAGGGCAAGAATACCAAAAAGAAAGAAACAACCAGTACGATTTTTCATGGCATTTCATCCTTTTGAGTAATGAATTTGATTAGGGAATGTGATAAGACAGCAGGACGATTTCCGTTGTGCCCATATCGCTTGAACCGCTCGATTTGATCATCCCTACGCCCGGCGCGTACCAAACGGAATCAGCCGTGCTAAAAGAGAACGCCAGATTGCCCAAAATGTAGACGTCAATGGTGGTAGAACAATCCACCCGCAGAGCTTGAAACTCGCCGGCAGGAACGTTGACGGTCTCGATGTTCCCTGCCTTGCAGGAGGTTGCCAGGACGTTGCGCGATTCGATGGTCATGCCGCCGGCGTTCTGCTGACCGAGATAGACGACGTTTTGCGTCCAGGTCTGCCCTGGTTGCGGATCAGCGGGGAAGGTAATGCCGTCGTTCGACTCGACGGTGAAATCGAACTGCATCTCGGCGGTGGAGACGGTGGGGCCGGAGGAGGGCGTGAGGCTAATGAGATTGCCGTTCTGACAGGCATAACTGGCAGTGCGGGTTGTGCCGGCGCTGAACACGTCCTGGTCATCGAAGCCATCAGGGCGGACGGCGGTCAGGGCTCGGGTGAAGGTGTCGCTGCTTACGCCGCTCAACTGATACTGCCACGCAGCGCCCTCTGCGATGGGGTAGTAGGGGTTCTGGCACTGCTTCATACCCGGCGCAGGGGAGTTTGAGTCAGGGGGAGGCGCAGTTGATTCGGCGGACGGTTGGGGATAAGGTATCAGTCGCCCCTCGAACAGCCGCGCCAGGTTGATAATGGCTTGCGGGTCGAAGCCGCGCCCCGTCAGGTTGAGATACCAGCCATTAATGACAGCGTGGAGAGTCGCTATTTCATCGTTTCCTGAAAGGACGGCAATTTCACCCAGCGGGACGACTTCTGCGCCTTGCGCAGCGTCAAGATATTGCATGATGCCATCGTAGGCTTGTTTGCCCGGCTGATTGGTGATAAAGGTGACAGAAACCGTCTGCCCGCCGCTGAAGTTGTAGTAGCAGGCCGTCTTGTTCACTTCGGCTTCGGGGACTTTATCGGCGGGCGGCTGACCGAGCAAGGCGCTGAAATCGGCATCGGAGAGCAGGTTGCATTCTTCCATGCCGGCGGTATCGAGGGCGCGTGGGTCGAGACTCACAGCGGAGGATGGCGCGTTAGGCTTGGAGTCCGTTTGGATGGCTACTGTTGGCATGGGCGGAGGAGTTATGGCGGGGAGCTTTACCAGAGAGCAGCCAAGCGATGCTAGGACGAGCACAGTTAGGGTAATGCAGGCGGTTTTCATGAGTGTCCTTTCTGCTTAGGGGATGTAAGGGATATGAACTTAGTCAGTAGAGATTTGGTTCTGCCCTTCACTAGGTGTCGATAGTGACGAAAAAAGAGTGTTTTGCGACGCGTTTTTTTCCTTCAAACAGGCAAGTTATGTTAGACGAGACAAAATTAGGATAATTACTCGCTTGATTGTCGGATTATAGTGAACAAGCGTCCTCGAAACGTCCTCAACCAGCGTCTAAGAGACGTATGGGGAGTGGATTAGCTTATCTTCCTAAACGTTTCATTTACAGAAGATGAAGGGCTCTGCGATGAATTTCTGCGCTGCGGCGGGGATGGGTTGCTCCTGCGCCAGCGACTCGGCGGCAAACTCGAGCGCCTTCTTGAGCGGGATGACCGGTCCGACCGCCTGGTTGGGCGGCGCGGCATGATCAGGGCGTTTCGCTGCGCCAGTCCCGCCAGGATGCTATCCAACAGGACGGTCAGAGTATGACGGTATGACGGGTGTGCACTCAAAAGTTGTTGGCAACATTGCTTTGTAGGACAACTCATTGAGTTGTCCTACAACTTTTGCGTGGACACGTATGACGGAGTTGGCGCCCTTTTCTCGTTAAGAGATGATAGAATTTGTCCAAATTTAATGACGTAAGACGTCGCCAAAAGGAGTTTCAGGATGAAAACGATAGCCTCTCGGACGGCATCCGGTTGCCTGGTTTGGCTTCTGATATGCGGGGTCATCTCGACGTGCCTGCTGCCGGTAGCCACGTTCGCCGCTAGCCTCTCTTCGACCATTGCGGCCGATTTTGTGGTGCAGAGCATAGGGCCCTATCTGTGTCCCGCTAATAGTACGCCAGAACTTGTTACTTCCCCAACCATTATGCGCAGCAAGGGTAGAGATGTGCCCGCCACCAGCTTTGGAATGCAATGCGTTGATGCAAACGGGACCGTTGTCAGAGAGCCAAGCCCAGACTACGCTTTTTATTGGATCGGGCTGCTGATGGTAGGCAGCCTGGTCGTATCCGGAGTATTGGCGCTCTTGTTCGCCGCACCCGTTAGCGCGCTGATTGCGCGTTTTTTGAATCGCTTACGCACAGCCCCGAAGGTTTAAGCGGCTCAAGCAAGTGATTTGAGAGAACTTTTGGTAATGCGAGATTACTCTCGCGTGGCCGAATACGTCTCGCGCCACAGGTCGTTTTGCGCGCCCCAGCGTTTGGCTTGCTGCTTCCAGCCCACGCCGCCCAACAGACGGTAGAGCCAGACGGGGATAAAGGGCTTTTCGATGAATTTCTGCGCCGCGGTCGGGATGGGCTGCCCCTGCGCCAGCGACTCGGCGGCGAGGTCGAGCGCCTTCTTGAGCGGGATGACCTGTCCGCCTATTTCGTCCAGCGGCGCGCCGTGAACCATACCCTGGCCCGCGCCCAGCGCCAGGCTGCTGCGCCAGTTCAAACCGGTTTGGGCTGCAAATTCGGCGCAGATGGCGAGGGCGTTTTGGGTATGCTGCCATTCCGGGAAGCCGCAGTTGACCAGGGCGGCAAAGTTCCCGCTCAGAGCGGGCTGCTCGGCGCGGTGGGCAGCGAGACGCTCCAGGAGCAGGATGACCGGCGCGGGCAGGGTATCTACATACAGCGGGAAAGCCAGCAGCGTCAGGTCGGCGGAAGCGATTTGATTCAGCAGGGCGTCCATCTTTTGCGGGTTGTTCAGCGCGGGGTAGACCAGGACGGTTTCGGTTTCAACCCCGCGCGCGGCGAGGCGCTCCATCAGGTACGTTCCGATGGAATGCGAGGTGCTGTTGCGTCCGCGCGGGCTGCCCACCAGCAGGAGGGCAAGGCGCGGCGGAGCGACCGCGGCGGGGAAAACACCCAGAGACGGCAGAGCAGGCTGCGGGTCAGGTTGGAGGCGGCGGGCAATCGCCCCAAGCGCCGATTCGATTTGGGCGGCGAGAATCTCTTCGGGCGGGTCGCCGGTCACAATTTCACAATGGGCGGTTGGCGCGTAAAGGTTCAGGCTGTTGCGCCAGACCAGATGTCGGAATATAACTTCGGCGGCGGGGTTGGGGGCGGGCTGCCAGGCGATGACGAGAAAGTCGGCGTAACGCGGGTAGCGGCGGGCGTGATGGGTTTCGCCGTTGAGGGTGGTGAAGAAGGGTGAGATGTTTTGAATCTGATGGTCAACGGCTTTTTTGAGCGCCGCGCTGTAGCCGCCAAAGGTGATAGGGCTGAGGTAGATGAGCAGGTCGGCGCGGACGATGGCGGCGGCGATGACGCGGTTGTCGTCATCGGTGTTGCACAGACCGGGGCGGCGCACCCAGCAGAAGAAATCGCCGGCGCAGTTGCCAACTTTGCGCTCGCGCAGGGTGAAGGTCTCAACGGTGTGATTTTGGGCGGCGAGTTGGCGCAACAGTTCGGCGCGGATGCGCTGCGCGGGGGCGTCAGCGGCGGAGGAGCCGTCTAGAATGGTGATTTTCATAATGTTTTCTCCTATCCTTTGCTGAACGAGTAGCGGATGGCATGTTTGGCGCATGAATCTACGCATTTGCCGCACAGAACACACTCGCTGTCTTCCATATCGCCGCGCTGTACCATCGCCGGGACATTCAGGCTCATCGGGCAGTCGCGCCCGCAGACCTGGCAATCTACACATTGCTGAGGTGCAGCAACCAGACGCAGGGATGGCCATTTCCACACATTGCGCAGTTTGCGCCCCAAAATCATGAACGGCGCCATCCAGCAGATGGTATGACAGCCGGCGCGGCGTCCAAAAAAGACGGCCAGACCGGCAAAAAGTGTAATCACAATATAGTAGGCGATAAACCAGGGCGCTTCGGCGCTGTTTGCTCCGGTGGTCAGAAATGTGACCCCATGTTCGATTTCATAGAGCGGCTCGATGCGTTGATAGCCACCAGCCTGAATGACCAAGACGGCAATCAACGCAATCCAGGGCGTCCAGATAAACCATTTGAACCAGTTGAATTTGCCGCCAGGCGTGGGCTGATTGTTAATTGGCGCGGCAAAATCTTGCAAAGCGCCGCCAGGACAAGCCCAACCGCACCAAAGCCGTCCGACGAATAGAGACGAAAGGAACATCAGGGCAAAGGCAATCAAACTGCCATTGACAACCCCTTCCATGCCGCTTTTGATAATCAGGATGGGTGAAAAATAATACAGCGTTGCCGGGAAAAGCAAAAAAGAGAGGTACAACAATCCCAGGCGAACACGTTGGCGTACAGGCAGTTGTTTGATTTTGAGGGTTCTGCTCATTGAAGTTCTCCATATTTGTTTGCTACCGAATAAAAAACTGTTTTTTGATGGACTGCATTTCATATTCGTACAGCCCGGCGCCGTCAGGGCCAAAGGGAGGGATTTGTCTCCCGATTTCGAGTGAGACAATGCCATGAACTCGCGTCCAGATGAGAATCGCAACCGACAGGCTAAGCGGGTTATACTCGTCGCCGAATTTCTGCCACATCTCAAAGACGGGTAGAAAATCGGGATGCGGCGGCGGAAAATCGGGCGCGTTAAGCCGTCCAGCTAGGCGCAAAGCATCCACCACGCTGACTAGGGCGCTGAGCGAACGCGCTGCCGCCGGGAAGACCTGCTCCATGGGCGTAGCGTAACCGGGTATGGGCGTCCCAAAGATAAGTTGATAGCGCTCCGGGTAGGTCAGCGCCCATTGGCGGTAGGCGTTGCCAATGGCTACCATACGCCCTTCCAGGTCCTCGGCTGGGACGGAATCGCGCGCTGCGAGTTGGGCGCCGCCGAAAGAGGTGTAAGCTTCGATGATGAGGGCTGTCACCAACGCGTCGCGGTCGGGGTAGTAGTTGTAGATGGCTGGGGCGGTGATTCCAAGGGCACGGGCAATGCCGCGCAGGCTGAGGGCGGGCGCGCCCAGTTGAGCAATTTGCAGCCAGGCGGTGTCAAGAATCGAGCGGCGCAGGTTGGGGGTTTGTTGGGTTTTGGGAGGACGAACCATATTTATTCTTTTGCTAGGATATAAACACTGTATATTTACGTTGTAAATATACAGTGTTTATATAAATCTGTCAAGAGTCAATTTCTGGAGATTCCCTCATTTTGTGGCAGTGCGCATGGTAGGACGATTATGTTTTGCGTGAATACTTGGCGGACCGCATGTAACTATAGGAGCATGAACTCCTTTGAAAATACAAGGCGGTTATTATATATATCCAGATATCGAGCGCGAAAAAATCGGCAATGAAATTCAGCAGCACACTCACCGTTGCGGTAAGAAAGCATCCACGATCCGCCGCGTGGCGTCCAGGTTGCGGCTCTGCGCCCCGGCGGCGGGCAGTTGAGGGGGACGCGGCGGCCAGGTGTGTCCGCCGTTGTGGATGATGTAGGCCGTCACCTGTGCCCCGCCTATGCAGTTGAGATAGGTCTGCTGTTCGACAAAGGTGCCATCTTCCGCCTCCACCGGCAGGTTGACCGATTGCGGCATGGGGTCGCAGCCGTTGGCGGCGGAGAACTTTGCCACCGATGCGGCTTGCGAGACTACCTTGCCGCCCGCACAGCCAAAGCGGATGTCCTCGCACACTGTGCCGCCTTCTAGCGGGATGAGCGGGTCGGCGCTGCCGTTGATGGCGAGAAAATGGAGCGGCGCGGCAGGGGCGCAGGTCTCGAAAATCGGTTCGGGGATGTTAGCAATCACCGGGGCGATACCGGCAAAGACGCCCGCCGTCTCGCAGCCCAGGCGGTAGGTCATCATCCCGCCGTTGGAGGCGCCGGTGACGTAGACGCGGCGCTCGTCCAGCGGGACGCGACGGTCAATTTCAGCAATCATTTCCAACAGGAACTTGACATCGTCCACGCCTGAAGTCACTTCCGTGCCGCGCCCATCGTTCCAGTGGGCAGCGCGTTGTCCACTGGAACGGTACGAATCGGGATAGGCGACATAGAAGCTGCGTTCATCTGCATAATCATCAAAGCCCAAAAAGCGCTGCATTTTCTTCCCGCTGCCGCCTCCACCATGCAGGACGATGAGCAGGGGCAGCGGCTTTCCACGCCGCGCTGCAGGGGGAACATGTAGGATGTAGGTGCGTTCTAGTCCATCTACGGTTATTAAAAGGTCGTGATTGCCGAGGCGAAGGGAGTTGGATTGGGGGCGCACGCAGGCAGTCAGCGCAAGCAAAAACACAAGAGAAAAAAGAAAAAGCCGTTTCATTGTTCCTCCTACCGCAACGGGGTTTCGGCGCGATACAAATGCCAAACTGCGTCCAGCACGCTTCTGCCTTCAGCCACGTTATAAAACACCCACACCTGAGTTGCGCCCACAAACGGCTCCGGCTCGGCTTTGGCGGTCAGCGAATCGGTCAGCAGCCATTGCTGCGCCGGCGATTGCAGCAGCGTCGCAAGCCAGATTTCACCTGGTTTGCCGAAAGTTACATCCCAGAAATTGCGCCCGGCTTGGTTGATTTGATAGGCAACGTAAGCCTGCCCGCCGAACAGAATCGGCTCTGCCGATTGCACCAGCGCCGGTTGGGATAAACCGGAGGCAGGAGGGACAATGGTCTCGGCGAGGTTGAAGTGGGATTCGCCAGAGGCACGGATATAGACATGCAGGCGCGCCTCGGCATTGATGCCGGGGATGAGAAACTCCTGTCCATTCCAGAACCAGCCGTAGGGGTCTATCTTGTCGCCAGGGTCGTTCGTGACAGCTTGGGGTAGGGGGTTGGGTAGGCTTAGGTCGAGCATACGCACTTGAACCGTGCCGTCTTCGGCTGCAAAACCGTAAGTGAGGGCAGGTTTGCCCTTCATCCAGCGAGCAAAGCCCGAATCCAGCGGCGCAAAGCCAAGACCGCGCGGGCGAGTCTGTCGTTCGATGATATACACTTCAGCGGGGTTCTCCAGAGCTATGTACTGCAATTCCACCCACTCATTTTTCGGGTTAGAAGCGCCGTGAGTGGTTTCATCCCGAATCCAAAAGACGAAGCCGCCTGCCTGTCCCGGCAGGACGGTGGGATAAATGGCGCGGCGCAGCGCGTTGGGCGGGGTGGGCAGCGAGCGGATCTCACCGGAGGTCGGGCTGGTGGGGCGGACAAGGAATAGATTCCCTGCTCGGTCTGCGCCGATGTAGTACGCGCCGTCCGCATCTAGACCGGGGTTGGCGCGCCCGTAGATGTCGCTTTCAAAGGCGCGAAAGCCCTTGCCGTCGGCGGGGATCAAATCGCCGGTTTGGGGGTCCACGCCGCAATGCCAGACGATCCCGTTGCCGCGGCGGTCGATCAACTCGAACCAGACCATATACTGACCGTCAGCGGTGAACTCAACGTTGGCGTAATTGACCGCCGGGTCGCCGACCATAACCGTGCGTGGCGTAAAGGCTGCGGGGGGCGGGGAAGCGGTCGGCGTAGAGGATGTGGTCGGGTTTGTTGGGGCGGGCGGTAAGGTGGATTTGTCTGAAGTTGGTGTGGCCGCTTCTGACGGGGAGCCCGAAGCGCTAAAGCGGCAAGCCAGGGAGGCAAGCAGCAGGGCAAGCGCAAGAAAGATGCAATTGATTTTCATAGACGACCCTCTAATTTCATAGACTGATAGCTATCAAAGAAGAATGCTCCTATAGAGAATGACCATGTACCTAAAGAAACTGCATTGATGGATATTTGCGTAAAAAATACAAGGTAGCCAATCGGAAGATAACCCTGTTCAGGATTTTTTCTTGATGAAAATGCGTTGCCCAACAGAATCATCACCACAGATAGTTGATTAAATGCAAAAATCTGAAGAGTGGAAACAAGCAAATGATTAGAGGTATCCCAATTTTGAGCGGGCTGTCTACCACGAAGCGAGCCTTCGGGAAGG
This sequence comes from uncultured Anaerolineales bacterium, assembly GCA_937928795.1. Taxonomy (GTDB): domain Bacteria; phylum Chloroflexota; class Anaerolineae; order Anaerolineales; family UBA4823; genus NAK19. The sequence continues at coordinate 393 of CALFWB010000036.1, read as the reverse complement.
AGAGAATAGCTGAATACGGTGATTGTAAAAAACACAGCCAGAAATAGAATGTAAGTGGTGGCTATTCTTATATAAACATTTTCTGAGCTGAGGTTGTTTCTAAAATAACTGAACATAAAAAGTAGTCTTTCCAAACGGTCTAAAAGCGGCGTTTAGTTAGATTGGCAAGAGTTTAGGCAGTAGATCAAGTCCACTATTCTTATTTTGTTGGATTTATCGCTGCGCCCAACACCTGTTTCTCTCGCGGCGAGAGCGTCTCCGGCCCGTAGCGGCGGACAATCAGCACAAAGGCCAGGATGACCGCCGCCGTGACCGCCGCCGCCACCGCGCCTTCGCTGCCCGCCACCACCGCGTTGTACGTCCCGTGCCACAGGATGGTCGCCAGGACGCTGC
>CALFWB010000035.1 GCA_937928795.1 uncultured Anaerolineales bacterium | reverse complement strand
CGAAGGGCGCTGTCCTGAGCTTGTCGAAGGGATGAGGGCACAAGGGTTGAGCCTGAGCGAAGCTTGCTGTTCCGAAAAGAGTCTCACCTTAAATTTTTGAAAAGCCCTGCTTTTGAGATGGAGGCTATTCCTCCATCAAACTACCTATCCCTTTAGAGAGGTTTGAAAGCTGATTTTCCACTTCCTGTAATTGTCTAATCCAACTTTGGAAGTCAGGCGGATAAGGTGCCTCCAGCCAGAGCCTTCGGCCGCTTTGCGGATGATGGATGGCGAGTTTTTGGCTGTGTAAGGCTAGCCGCTCAGTGAAAAGCGGCAGAGAAGTCTCTGTTGGGGCACAACCATATAAACGATCGCCTAAGATGGGATGCCCCAGATAAGCCAGATGGGCGCGAATCTGATGCGTTCGACCCGTTTTGGGCTGGATGGAGAGGAGCGCGCAACCGGGAAAGGTTTCAAGGCGCTGACAAAACGTGACTGCCGCTTTGCCTCGCTCAAAATCCACCACCGTGCGATGGTGACGGTCACCGTTCACCCGCAGAGGGCGGTCGATCGTTAGCTGCTCCCACCGGGGGTTGCCTGAGACCAGAGCGTGATAAACCTTTTCCACCGAGCGGCGGTCGAATTGTAGGTTGAGGGCGCGATGCGCTTCGGCAGTTCGAGCAAGCAGCAATACGCCGCTGGTCTCCTTATCTAAGCGGTGCACAATCCATAAGCGTCCATAATAAGGCTCTAGCACCGAGCGCACATGTTCGATTTCAGGGTGATAGCCATCCGGCAATACCCGCAAGCCCGGCGGTTTGTTAATTGCCAGAAGATGCTCATCGCTATAAAGAATCCATCCAGAATTTTCATGTTCCATTTCAACCGCTTAGGAATGAGCTTCTCCCCTCCGCACTCCGGACATAAGGATCAGAGCCAAGAGCATAAAAAATGGAGCAACGATCATGACATTTTGATAATTGCGCCCGGTCAGTTGAATGATCCAGCCGTTGATATTCGGACCGGCGATGGCCGCTAAGGTCGAAAAGAGATAATACAAGCCGGTATAAGTTCCCAGACGAGCAGCGTCGGTCATATCAACGACCATCGGTAGCGAGTTGATGTTGATCAACGCCCAAGCCAGACCGGCGACCATCAGGATAACGCCGATGATCGGCACACTACCTAAGACCGGTAATTTCGTCAGCACGATGGTCAAGGTGCTGCCGGGCAAGAAGTACATGAGCAGCATTCCGACGATCATAATCGTGATGCCGGCCATGATAGTTGGGCGTCTGCCGATGCGGCTGGCGAGGTAGCCGCTGGGGATGGCGAAGAGGACAAAGATGAGAGAAAGCTGCCCAAGCAGTCGGGCTCCATCGGCTTCTTCCATGCCCAAGTGTTTGTTGGCATACAGGGTAAAGAACGCTTCAATGGCGGTATAAGCCACAAACCAAGAGAAGATAGCCAGCAGGATACGTAATGCGCTCCGATCGGGATCGCGGAGAACTTCTCTCAAACTGACGATCAGGCTGGGTTTCTCCTCGCTCTCTTCATACGTAGTCGGTTCTTTGATAAAGACAAAGACCATGATGGCTGCCAAGATGACCAAAGCCGAACCCAACCAGAAGGGAAAGGCTGGGTTCAAACGATAAAGGGTTGAGCCGCCCAAAAAGGCGATAATAGCCCCCACCCCGCCCATGAAGTTGATGATCCCATTTGCCTGCGAGCGATATTGCGAGGGGGTAATGTCGGGCATCAAGGCAATCACCGGCGTGCGCCAAAACGCCATTGAGAGCAGCAGCGTGCTGGTACAAGCCACAAAGAGCGGCAAGACGGCAGCTAAGGGGATTAATCCAAAGGCGATGGCGCCAACCGGCGCGCCGATCAAGATAAACGGCATCCGCCGTCCGATGGGCGTGCGCAAGCGATCGGACCATGCTCCCACGGGAGGCTGAATCAAAAGAGCGGCAATGTTATCAAGGGTCATAAAGAAGCCAATGAAAGCCGGGGCTAGATTGAATTTGTTTGCCAAAAACAACGGCACAAAGGCGTTATACACTCCCCAAATCACGCTAACGCCAAAGAAACCAAAACCCAGCAGAAATGTCTTGCCATAGCTAAATTTCATCTCTACCTCCTTCGGCATGGTCTTCCTGCGCTTTGCGCAGTTGTTCCAGAAAGGCTAAATCCTCTTTGGATAGAGCCGCTCGTTCCAATAGGTCAGGGCGGCGCTGCCAAGTTCGCAAAAGGGCTTGTTGGCGGCGCCAGCGGGCAATACGGGCATGGTCACCGCTAAGCAACACCTCGGGCACCGTCCAGCCGCGGAAATCAGGCGGGCGTGTGTAATGCGGATATTCCAGCAACCCCGAGGCATAAGAATCGTCTAACGCTCCCTCCGGGTCTCCAAGGACACCCGGCAGAAAACGGCTAACCGCATCCAAGACGACTAAAGCAGGCAATTCTCCGCCGCTTAGCACGTAATCCCCGATTGAAAGCTCATCGGTAACTAAATGCTCACGCACGCGCTCGTCGATTCCCTCATATCGCCCGCAAATTAGCGCCAAAGCGGGCAATTGCGCATATTCTCGGGCAATTTGATGGTTGAAGGTTCGCCCTTGCGGGGTGAGCAAAATCACCGGGCAAGCTGGCGGCGAGCCTAGCACGCTTTCCACGGCAGCAAAGATCGGTTCGGGTTTCATCACCATCCCTCCACCACCGCCGTAAGGTTCATCATCAGTGATATGGTGCTTATCGGTTGTGTAATCGCGGATATTGTGCAGATGAACTTCGATCAACCGCCGCTGTTGAGCGCGCTGCAAAATGCTGGTCTGCAGGTAAGGCTGAAAGACCTCGGGAAAAAGGGTGAAAACGTCAAAGCGCATCGATTCATTATAGCATGGAGCGAATCACTAGCAGCAAAGATTAAGGAATGCTAAAATTCGCTTAATAACTCTTGACAAAGACAAATGAGAATGCTATATTGTTATTTCGCAAAGCAAACATTGCGGGGTGGAGCAGTGGCAGCTCGTTGGGCTCATAACCCAAAGGTCCCCAGTTCGAGTCTGGGCCCCGCTACCTGACTCAGAACCATAGCCGTAAGGCTATGGTTCTTTTTTGTGTTCAACCTGCCCGAGCGACCGCAAGGTTTTTGAAGAAAAAACAAAAGCATCCGCAGATGACACAGATTTGACAGAGAAAGTCAAAATTTGGCGTATGCGGAGACATTGGTGAATTCGACGAGCGCAGGGAGGAGAAATCTTGTCCTTGCGCCCGAAGGGATATGTCAAGGTAGTGAGCTTATCCCCGGCAATTCTAGGTTTACACGTTTGTTCGTCTTTTAGCAAGAAAGAGCGGATTTCCGTAACATGGGCTTCAGCCTGGGTCTTGTTTGCACAAGCTAAAGCTTATGTTACTCTCCAAGCTCAAGCTCATGCTATGCTTGATAAGCTCCACTAAACGGATTTCCCTTAGACATTGGCTTCAGCCTATTGATGGTTTGCACAAGTGAGATTTATGCTCTCTTCGCATGATATTCCCATATCGGATCTCTGAAGCCAACCTTTATAGGTCTGAATTTAGAATTACTGGCTTATCCCAAAATCAGGTTAACAATAAACTTTTGAAAAGCCATGAAATGATTACAAAGTAGTGTTTTTTCCCGTAAATGAGTACAATAAAACTATAAAAACCCTGAGAGGAGTTATGCCTATGCCACGTACTGCAGCGGCCTCCAGAGTCTGGGCGCTCACGGGAGCGTTGAGCGCAGCCCTGTTGGGTTGTGCCTTGTTGAGAGGCACAACTCCTTCCGGAGGGCAAAATCCAACCTCTCTCTCAGCCGAGCAGGCGACCCAAACGGCAGAAAGTTCACTCTCCCTCAAGCCTGTCGTCGATCTTGACCAGATCGAAGTGGACTATCTCTATCGTTCAGATTTGATCACGATCATCTATCCGCTTTACGGCTCAATTTTGGACGATTTTACCATTGTGACGATCACCAACACGAACCCGGTCTCGCTTCGCCTAAAAATCTTGAGTGAGGTTCAGGGCTTTACCGATCAATCGATTGATACGATCACCATTGGGGGGAATGAAACGCTTGAGGTACGCCAGAATCCGCGTTTGATCTCGGCAAAGATTGAGAACCTCAATGTGCAGCAGCCGGCCCAGTTCCATCTCCGTATGACCGCTTTACAGCAAGGTGAGGAGAAAATTCTTTTAGAGGAGACGGGGGAGACCCTGGTCTTTGCCCGGCGGGACTTTCCTTGGGGCATCCCCGGCATGACAGAAGCAGAGACTTTTGAGCTGCTTGCTGCCATGGTAACCCCAAACGACCCGAAAGTGGAAGAGCTTCTTCGTTATGCGGCCGACTATACCGATAGCGGTGCGATGTGGGGCGGTTACAGCGGCGTTGAACGCGATGAAGATGGCGAGGTTTGGGAGCGGTTAGAGGCGATTTGGCAAGCTGCGGCTGAGGTTTACGATCTGACTTACGTGAGCACGCTGGTCACCTATGCGCCGGGCGACGTCCAGCGAATCCGCCTGCCGCGTGAGACGCTAGAGCAGCGCGCCGGAAATTGCATCGATCTTTCGTTGTTATTTGCTTCGGCTGCCGAAGCGATCCGCTTGGAGGCGGCTATCGTTGGCATCCCCGGCCATGCGTTTATCGGCATCCGCTCCGATCAGGTGAATGACCGCTATTACTTTATTGAAACGACTTTGATCGGGCAAACTTCCTTTGGGCGAGCTGTCGAAGTAGGAAACGAGGAATGGGATGAGGTCGCCGCGCAGGTTGAGAATGGTGAGCCAAGTTATAACTGGGTGACCATTCCCCTTGCACGCCAGAAAGGCATCTTCCCCCTACCTTGGCCTTGACCCGCCGATTTTAGGGCTTCTTAGAGGTTATTTGTTCCAGAGGATTCGGCTTGAGGCTCTTTAAGCTGAGCGATAGAATGAATAAATTTGGGAGTGTTTAAGCCGCGCTCCAAAATTGATTGGAGGTAAAGCCTAAGCAACCCTTCCATTTCTCTAAGGGTGACGGGTGGAATTTTTGCCCGTTGCGCTTCGGAATATGTGCTGCGCTGGAAATGACGCAGGTATTTCAAGGCTTGCACTGAGACGGGCTGAAGCGAGCGCTGCTGCACGGCACAGTTTGGGCAGACAACGCCCCCCATTTCACATGAGAAAAACTGGTCCTGAGGTTGAATGGCTGCCTGGCAAACGACACAGTGGAAAAACTGCGGACGGTATCCGACTTCATCGAGAAACTTGACTTCAAAATAGCGCAACTCAAAGGATGGCTGTTGGCTTTGGCTGAGGCGTTCGAGGGTTTCGAGCAACAGGTGATACAAGGCGGGATTGGCTTCTTCTTCAACGGTGAAACGGTCGATGAGTTCGAGCAAATAAGTCCCATAGCCCATCCGCAACAGGTCTTCTTGGAAGGCTGGATAAGTTGCCAGGGTTTCCGCTTGGGTGATCAAAGGCAGATCGCGCCCTTGCGCTAGCAGCAAACTCACTCGGTTAAACGGTTCTAAATGGCCGGCCTTGCGCGAGCGAGGCTTGCGGGCACCTTTGGCAAGGGCGCGCAGTTTGCCGCGCTCGCGGCTGAAGAGCGTGATTAAGCGATCGGCTTCACCCCAATCATGATGACTGAGAACCACCCCTTCAAGGCGGAAGGAGCGTTGGCGGTTTGGCATCTCAAATCAGCCCAATTTGTTTACCCACTTTTTCAAACAGCTCCAAAGCCCGCTCGATCTGTTCGTCGGTGTGCGTTGCCATGTAACTGGTGCGCAGCAGTTGTCGTCCTTCAGGGACGGCTGGGGAGAGGACTGGGTTGACGAACAAGCCGGCCTCGAAAAGGGCTTTCCAGGCAAAGACGGTGCGCATATCATCGCCGATCAGGATGGGGACGATGGGAGTTTGCGAGTTGCCGATTTGGTAGCCAAGGCGTTTCAATTCCGTTCTGACCCGTTCACCGATGGCGTTGACGCGTTGCACCCGCTCTGGCTCTTGGCGCATAACCTCTAGCGCGGCGAGGGCTGCGGCGGCGTTGGCCGGCGGGATGCTAGCGCTGAAGATCAACGCCCGCGCATGGTGCTGAATGTACTCAATCACCTGTTCTTCTCCGGCGACAAATCCACCCAGCGAGGCAAAAGACTTGCTAAAGGTGGACATGATCAGGTCTACCTCTTGCGTCACGCCAAAGTGAGCAGCAGTGCCTCTGCCTCCGCCCAAAACCCCCACCGAATGGGCATCATCCACCATTAAGCGCGCGCCATAACGACGGCAAAGTTCGATCAATTGCGGCAAGGGGGCAATGTCCCCTTCCATGCTGTACACTCCATCGACCACAACCAATTTACCCTTTTCTTCCGGAATGGTCTTCAGCACTCGTTCTAGGTCTTCCATATCGTTGTGGCGAAAGCGTTTGGTTTCACCCCAGGCAAGGCGGGCGCCATCCACGATGCTGGCGTGATCGTATTTGTCCAAAATCACCACATCGGCCCGGTCAACCAAGGCGCTGATCGTTCCAAGGTTGGTCTGCATTCCGGTCGAAAAGACCAACGCAGCCGGCTTGCCCACCCATTCCGCCAATTCCTGTTCCAAGCGTTCGTGTAACTCTAGGTTGCCATTCAGAAAGCGCGAGCCGGTGCAACTTGTCCCATAGCGTTGAATTGCCTCAATGGCAGCTTCCTTGACTTTAGGATGGGTGGTCAGTCCGAGGTAGTTATTGGAGCCGCACATAATCAGGCGATGATTCCCATACATTACCTCGCTGCCCTCGTTTTCTGAGAGAGGAATAAAGTAGGGGTAATAGCCGCCTTCAATAGCTTCTCGGACAATGGTAAATTGGGCACATTTTTCAAAGAGATCCATTTCATCCTCCATTTTTGCGACCTTTGCGGGCTAGGGCATCGAGGACGGCGAAGACCACGGACTGGGGTAAGAGTTTGACCAGCCCAGCGATCAGGCGCACATCCCAGGCGGGGTAGATGGCAAACTTGCCTTGCTCGGCTTGCCGTAAGATTGCCTCTGCCACCTGATCTGCGGTACGGGCGGCCGCTGTTCCTGCAATGGCTTTTGTCTCAGGTGGCTTGAACTGATTCTCGTAATCCAATTGTGGGGTTTGGGTATCTGGGGGATATACGATGGAAACGCGAATGTGATAAGGTTTCATCTCCGCCCGCAAGACCTCGCTGAAACCGACCAGCGCATACTTGGCTGCCCCGTAAGCCGAATAGCCAAACACCCCCAACAGGGCGGCCGCAGAGGCAATGTTGATGATGTGACCGCGGCGTTGAGCGATCAGGGCGGGCAGCAAGGCTTTGGTCAGATAAAGCGGGGCAAAGTAATTGGCTGCCATCATCCACTGAAAGATGTCCAGTGGCAGGTCTTGCACATAACCGGGATGGGCAGCACCGACCGAATTGATCAACCCGTCCACTCTGCCTGCCGTTGCCAGCATCTCTTGCGCAGCTTTACTTGCCTGATCAGGTTGGGTCAAGTCAGCCGCCGTGTAACCAAACTGTTGAGCCGGGGACTGAGCGGAGGACTTAATTTCTACAATTGCTGCTTGCAGGCGAACCTCGCAGCGCGCCACTAGCCAGAGATGAGCGCCAGCTTTGGCTAAGCGTTTGGCTAAAGCGAGTCCAATGCCGCTGGAGCCACCGCTGATGACGATCCATCGGTTCGACCAATAAGTGTTTGACATCGATCGATGTTTTAATTTTATCCCGAATACTCGCTCTAAGGGGGATTAATGTTGTTAGGGGTTCTTAATGGAGGGTAGGCAATGGGTCTCGGTACGGGCTGACGCCCTTCGACAAGGTTTCGACAGGCTCAACCCGTCGGCTCAGGGCAGCGCCCTACTCGACCCGCGAAGAGGAATGCGGGTTGAGTAGCGCAGCGTGTCGAAACCTGCTCTCACCCCTGGCCCCTTTCCCAGCGGCGGGAGAGGGGAGTAGGGGGTAGGTCTCGATACGGGCTAGCGCCCTACTCGATCCTATTCGGTAAGGGGGAGATTCCGCTTAGCAGCAGCGGCAGGTATAACCATGAGGTCGGTTGCCAAACCTCATATGCGCCGCGGTCTGGTTGAGCATCGCGTAAATTGCCCTCTAAGTCAACGGTCGGCGCGCCTTCGCTTGTACCTGTGTTGATCGCCGGGCTGCCAGCCTGCAAGTGATAGTCCCCCGCTTCACCCCAAGCTGGGCGGACGAACAGCGGATCGCCGCACGAGTTTCCCGGGCCTAGGGTTCCGATGTTGGTACAGGTGTAGGTCTGGTTGCCATGTGCCAGCAGGATATGATTCTGTGGAAAGAAGAACAGGGTGTGGTCGGCGGTAAGTGTGCTGGCCGGGGCGATGTAGATGGGCGATTCGGGGCCGCGTGCGCTAAAGATGACGTTGCGTACCACAACGTGGGCGGGGACGTTTGGAAAGTCGTACTGCACGTACATCAAGTAGTTGTGTCCGAGGAAGTCGTCCACCGTGACGTTGATAATCTCGAACTGTGCGTTGGCTTGCTCTTCGGGTGCAATGACGATCGCTGCCCAAGGAGAGGGGGTAGGGTCGCCATCGCCCCGCCCGTAGATGAGTGTGTTCTCAATGCGGCTGCCGTCTCCCCATAGTTTAACCCCATCGCAGGAGTTGTTGGCGACGATGGCGCGGCGGATGACGGTGTGGGCCGCCTTGGAGTCCAGCCCGTCCCCGGAGTTGTGCTCGGCGATGGTGTCCTCAATCAGAATCGGCCCTTGGGAGGGTTCAATGCCGAAGCCGTCCGGACGGTCGTAGGGGCGGGCAGACCCATCGCCGCCCTGATAGTAGGCACCGCTCCAAGAAAGCGAGCACCCCCGGATGGTGACATTCCGCCAGCCGCCGTGTTCCCCGGCCGGTCCGCCCAGCGCCCCGAAGCCGGCGTACTCGATGCGCGTGTTTAGGATTTGCAATTCCTCCACGTCCTGGATGTTCATTCCATACTCGTCCAGGTGGTGGATATAGAGGTCTTTGAGGACGATGTGGGCCGCCGGCGCGCCCAGGATTTCCACCCCTTCACGGAACCAGAGGGCTTCGCCGCTCGCAGTATCGTCGTGGGTAATCTCTAGGTTCTCCACGCGCACGTACTGGACGCCGGAGAGGTTGACGGCGGTGAGGAGGTTATCCCGCCCGGCTAGGACAGGGCGGTGACCCTCTTCGCCCCGGATGGTGATCCAGGCGGAGGCGGTGCCAGAGGGCGGGGTGATGACGTCGGCGTCGTACTCGCTCAGGACGTAGCGCCCGCCGAGGATGATGAGGGTATCGCCGGGCTGGAGTTGGCGCGATCCGTAGCCGGGGGTTGCCCAGGGATGTTCAAGGCTGCCTAGGTTGGCGTTGTCGCCGTCCGGGGCGACGTAGAAGGTACGGCCGGCGGCGGTGACCTCGCCTGGGGCCGGCGGGGAAGCGGGGGCCTGGGTGGGCGCGGGCGTCTCGCTGGCGACGGGCGCGGCGGGGGTGGAGATGGCCGGCAGGTTGCAGACGAGGCTCAGGAAAAGGGCGAGAATCATCATGACGTAAATGGGTTGGGTTTGCATAGGGTCCTCCTAGCCCTCAAGGGGGAGTGGGGTGAGGGTTAATCGTTCCGCAGCACCAGCGGGAGGTAGACACGGTACGGCGCCGCCGCGCCGCACCAGTAGCCGGAACACAGGCTGTAGGGCAAGTTGGAAACTTGCCCTACGATGGGCTGGCCGACCGTGCCGTCCAGAGTATACGACCCGGCCTCTGCGTGCCCGCCCCCGCTGCCGATGACGGACCAGGGGATGGACGGCGCGCCCTGGGCCATGACGTTGCCGGCCAGCAAGAAAAGAACCAGTAAGAGCAAAAGCGTCACCTGTTTCACGGCTCACCTCCAGGCACTACGGGCAGGTATAGGCGGCATAGTTGCCGTCATAGACCTGGAAGCAGGTGCGCGTACCGCCCGTGTGTTGCATCCCCCCATCCAGTTGGCTGACGGCCAGGTAGAGGGTCCCGCCAGTTTCACGCACCGCGTATGTGCTGCCCTTGAAGCGACAGGAATCGGCCCACGTCGTGCCTCCCACTGAGTAGAGGCCGTAGTTAGATGTGCCGTTCTCGCCAACGACAAAGGCTCCCTGAAGGGTCATCTCGCCCACATTTGCCTGGGAGATGCCGGTAGCCTGATTGCCTCCCCGCCCGATGAACGTCCCACCATAAACACGCGTTATTGGGGTATTCGACTCGGCTAACAGGCCATAGTTGTATGCTCCTCCTACTGCCAGTGCGGTCACATTATGCGCCTCCAGGGTTGTGTTGGAACCAAAGTTATGAATCCCCCTAGCGGTCCCTGTCCCGCTCGCCTGAGCGGTAAAGGAACCGCCCCGCAGGGTGGCCCGACTCTCAGCGTAGTTGTAGAAAGCTGTTGTGTAACTAGAGCCTCCTTCAGCCTGAGCCGCCACTCCCTCGGCATCCAGACGGGCACCATTGAGGTTCTCAATGCCGTAGGCGGACTGCCCGCCGCTGCCCAGGAAAAAGCCGCCCTGTAGCAGAACATTGGGAGAGGTGTCGCTCTCCAGGCCGGCGTTGGTGCCAGTGGCATCTGCGCCGGTGGCGCGCACGTCCGCCGCGCCCAGGAAGGTGCCCAGGCCTCCGTATACGCGGATGCCATAGGCGTTGGCGCCCCCGACACCGCTGAATGTCCCGCCGTGCAAGGTGACCTCCGGCCCACCCCCGATGCCGGCTGCAACCCGGAGGCCAATGTTGGTGTTGCCGGCCTTGCCGGCGAAAGCCGTCACGTTCTCCAGCACGACCTCGCTGTCGCCTGTCAGGTAGATGGCGGTGTAGTTGGAAGTGCCGCTCCCGCTGGCCTCTACATAGACGTTGGAGACTTGCACATTGGTCACGCCATCCCCGTACATTCCATAGTTCGTTGCGCCGGTGCCGATGTTGGATATGCTCAGGTCGCGCACGGTGGTATCATCGGCCAGTTCCAACGTCCGCCCGCCGTCGAACGAAGGCGCCGCCTGGATAACGGTCACTCCCTGCCCGGCGCCCTGGAGATGAACGTAGGGTTTCAGGGTAACGGCCTCGTCATACCAGCCCGGCGCCACCCAGATCAGGTAGGGATTGCTGGCCGAGGCGTCGGTAATGCTATCCACGGCCAGTCCGATGGAGTTGAAATCGCCGTTGCTCTTGGCGACGATGATGACGTTGCCGGGCGGGGCGGCGTGCTGGGCCTGCAAGGCATACGGCACGGCGGCGATGCGCGTGTCGGGCTCAAGCCGGGTGAAGGCGCCGCTATCCCCGGCGCGGAACCAGACGCGCAGGTAGCGGTCGGGGGCGGAAAAGGTCACCGTGCTCAGCGGTTGGGTCATCCCGCTCAGCGTGGTATCCCCCAGCAGGACGCTGAAGAGACCATTGTTCACCGTCAGAGGGACGGCTGCGGTTGGCTCGTTGCCGCCGCTGCCCGTGCCATTGTTAGACCAGTAGGTGATGTTCCCGGCCTGGTTGACGACCGCGAACTTGAAGTAGCCGGTGCCGGTGAACGGCGCGCCGCTGACCTGCACCCGCCCCTGATAAGAGACGACGGTTGGCGCAAGGCTATCTTGACTTAGGGAACTCTGTTTTGGCTGGGCAGAGACAAGGAGAAGTCCGACTGTGGAAAGGGCAATTGTCACAAAAAACGCTAACAGCAAGAATTTTTTGTTCATCTGCTCTCTTTATCCTCTTAGAATAAGCGGCAGAAATAGACGATAAAATATTTCGCTGCACCAGAAGCCAACGCAGAGACTTTGCGATGAGACCGAGGATGTACCAATCACAGCTTGCCCAACGGTGCTGTTGAGCGTGAATGAGGACACTTGAGCGGTACCTCCCCCCGCGCCAATCACCGACCAATCTAAGGTTGGTGTTGCTTCGTCTGCGGCAAAACTAACGAAGTGGGCTATTAAGATGCAGATTAGTGACAAGATAAAGTAAGATTTCTTAATCATCTTACCCTCCCCAATTCTTACTCGCCGAGTTCGATCCACATTTTGCCAAGCATGATTTCATGAGTGTCCCCGCCACCTGCGAAATTTAGTTCAAAACGGACAAAGACCGGCCCCATTATTGCTATTGCTCCAGAAAGGCAGTACTCTGAACTCCATGAAGTATTTGATAGTGAGGTAATAAAGGAACATATTAGTGAAGATGTGCCATCTTGATTGGTTTGTCGAATAGTAATACTCTTGATTTTGTCGTTTGTTGTATCTGTCTTGTAGGAAAAATTGAATTTCTTAAAGTATATCCGAGTGCCGAAAAGCATCGACACAATATCTACGGGTAAATCTGCATATCCCGTTCCCGCTGCTGTGGGACTCAAGATGACATATCCATGCTCTGATGGAGTGATATTGAAATTACCACTTTCTTTTACCATTTTCAATGGGCTAACAACCCAATCTGTGTTTGCAGTGCTTTCGATCACGCCCGTCCCTGCCGCTTTGATGGCTACCCCACTGGTGCTTTTAGCGTAAACTCCCGTTCCGTCAGTGCTTTCTCCATAAACGCCGAAGTGTGTACTGCTCCCATATACACCATAGTAGGTTGTGGAGGCAGCACTTCCAGTAGATGACACGTACATCCCGTATTTTCCCCAATGAGGTGGAGAAAACTGTAACAGCCGCAAAGAATTTAGATTCACACTACTATCTGCATCCCTCACTGTGGCGCCTGGCATTAACCCGATTGCGTAAGGGACGGGAAGAATTTCCTGACAAGCCATCTTCGTTCCACCGATCTCGACTTGAATCCATAGGGCTTGTCCATTGAATTGAACTGCGGGGACATCAAGATCAACCGAAAAGAGCCCGTTGCTCAAGGAAACATTGTTTTTCGTAATGTCACTTCCCACTTTGGTTGTACATGTGTTATCGGAATACAGCCGAAAGACCATGTTGCGTGTCCCGTTGACTGGATTGCCACCTTCTTTTAGCACACCTTGAAAGGAGATTTTGCTTGCCACTGTTGCTTCGACGGCGAGTTCTTCGCTTGGAGATTGAGCCTCGTTTGGTTGAGGTTCTTGGGCTTTGCCAAAGCTCACGCCAAGCAGCAAAGCCCCAATAAGGCTAAGGATAAAAATAAGGGAAACAGTTATTCGAGTTTTCATCTTTCTTTCTCCTCATCTTCAAAACCAATTTTGATTGTCTTGAATACAGTTGTTCAGAGGGCATTTTCTTACACAGAAACTTTGTACTCTTTTCTTTACCCTTTTGAGAGTCGACTAAGCATAGGAAAACCAAAGGGCAAAACAGTTTTTCTAATCATGCACCTCCTCTTCACTCTCTAAGTTTGAAAGCCCCTTTGTGATTACATTCAAAATCCTTCCCGCCATGCTAGGACTGAGAAAGGCTTCTCCATTAAGCAAGGCGCGGATCGCCAATTTCACTTGATTGCTATCCAGCTCTTCAAATGTCACATGCCCCATTGCGCCAGCTTGCAAATAGGCTAACACCTCATCTTCAGCAAGCCGTGGATGAAGCACCAATAGTTTGATCTGCGGATAACTGCTCAGCCAAAGGGCAACTTGGGCAGGGGGCGGCAAGAGGCGCATTTCTGCCAGACATAAGTACGTTTGATCGCTCTTCTGAACCTGTTTCGCTTTTTCAAAATCCAATCCAATCGTGTGGGTTGAAATCATTTCCATTTCTTCGAATGTGTGCAATATGGCTTGCTGCACTCGCTCGTCCGTAGCTAAGATGATGACCGCGGCAGATAAGGTCACCAGGCTCTCCTCTATGAGTTTCCTAACCTGAATGAATAGCTGGCTAGAACCAAGTATGAGCAGACGTGAAACGGTCTATTTTGGTTTTATCTTGGCAGGTTTTCGATTGGGATACAAGAGAAAAATATGGATAGGGTCGCAGAAAAAAATCCCTCTTAGGGGAGTAATTTTTCCCCAAAAAGCTTTTTGCCGTGGAGAATTCTTGCCCCTACCCCTATTCATTGTTGGTTTCGGTACGCTCACTGCGCTCGCTACTCAACCCGCACTCCCTTCGCAGGGCGCCAGCCCGTATCGAGACTGACAACGAATTTTTTGCCTCCCCTCGCCCTCTGAGAGAGGGGCCGGGGGTGAGGGCCATATTCGTTGTTGGTTTCGACAAGCACTTCGACAAGCTCAGCACAAGCTCAACCCGCACTCCTGCTGCGGGTTGAGTCAGCCCGGATCGAGACCGATGCTATCAGTGGATTTACGAAATTATGCTTTGTTTTCCCCTGTCTCTTCTTCCAATTTTACCCAGCCTTTGCGCAGGGCAACCAAGGCTGCTTGGGTGCGACTGTTGACGTGCAGTTTGCGGTAGATTTCACTGAGACGATTGGCAACAGTGTGTTCGGAGAGGTTAAGCCGCTCGGCAACGGTTTTATTATCTGCCCCCTGAGCTACAAGGTGTAAGACTTTCATTTCGCCGTCATTCAGTTCTTCTATGGAAGAATGTGAGTCAGCTTGAGAGCTCAAACGCCGAAACTCATCCAGTAAACGTGCTGCCAGGGAAGGGTCAATCAACGCCTCGCCGCGTTGGACAGCAAAAATGGCTTCGATCAGTTGATGTTCATCGATGTCCTTGAGCAAGTAACCGCGGGCGCCGGCTTTGATCGCTTCAAAAACATATTGGTCTTGGCGGTACATGGTAAGGATGATGACCCGGCTGGTCGGGCTTACCTCATGGATCAAATGGGTGGCTTGCACTCCATCCAAAACGGGCATGTTGATGTCCATCAAGACGATGTCGGGCTTTAGACGGCGGGCCAGATTCACGGCCTGGCGCCCGTTTTCCGCCTCGCCAACGACCTCTATTTCCTTACACCCTTCGAAGACGTGCTGTAGCCCTTGTCGAAACAGACGATGGTCATCGGCAATTAAGACCTTAATCAGACCAACCACTCGATTTGTCCTCCATCTGGCGTTCTAAGACCTTCTCTTACAAATAGACTTCCGTCCACAATCCTGTACCGTAAAGCTGTGCCGAAAAGACGATCCACTGTGTGCACTCAAAAGTTGTTGGCAACATTGCTTTGTAGAACAACTCATTGAGTTGTCCTACAACTTTTGCGTGGACACCGATCCACTCTATTCAAGTATAACCCTCGCCGGGCTCGTCGAAATGACCAATCCAAATGCCTAATCCAAATTAACGAAAACATAGGGTTATTCTGTCAAGCCATTTTGGACTTTTGTTTCTAACATCACCTCGATTTCGGTTCCTTTGCCCATTTGGGAATGGACTTTCAAGCTGCCGCCAAGCGATTCCACCCGCTCGCGCATTTGTTGCAAACCGAGATGTCCTTTGCTTTCCAAATGCGGTAGAATTGCAGGGTCGAATCCAATCCCATCATCGCGCACCCACAGGCGGACACCGTGCTGCAGATCGATATTGACCCAAACGGTTTGTGCTTGAGCGTGACGGGCGATGTTGTGCAAGGCTTCTTGGATGATGCGAAAGAGAACGGGCTCTAGAGAAGGCTCAAGGTCGTGACGGTCTCCGCAAATATCCAAAAAGGTATGGAGCTGGTTTTGTTCTTCAAACTCAACCAAAAAGCGCTCTAGGGCTTGCCAGAAACCCAGTTCATCCAGCGCAACTGGGCGCAAGGCGAAGATGGCTCGCCGAACTTCGCGGATTTCCTCACCGAGCAATGCGTATAGGTGATCGAGCTCGCTCCACAGGCGTTGCGGGTCACTCTCGATCCACTTTTGCCAACGATGCACTTGCAGGCGGATAGCGGCTAAATCTTGCGCTAAGCCGTCATGAATTTCGCGGGCGATGCGACGGCGTTCTTCGGCAATGGCTTCTTCTTCGCTGCGGCGGGCTTTCTCAGCGGTCAAGTCTTCCACAACGAGGATGCAACGGGAGAGATCCCTCTTCGCCGCTGCAGCAACGCTCAAGCGTAAGGGAAAAGTTTGCCCATTAAATCGTCTTCCGCTGGTCTCGGTTGTCCAAGAAACGTTGCTTTGTAGAGTTACTCGGCAGCGCTCCAAAATTTCTGAGGATAAATAGGCATCCAGTGAGTGCTTTTCTCCGCTTGGGCAAGCGAACAATGTCAGCCAGCGGGGGTTATATTGAGTAGCTTGAGGAGGTGAGGGACGAAAATCGGCTTCACAGACCCCGACCGGCGCGCTCTCGAATAAGGCGCGGTAGCGCGCTTCGCTGTGCCGTAAGGCTTCGATTTGCCTTTGGCGATTATGCAAGTAGAGCCCAGCCATTGCCAATGCCCCAACGAGGATAGCCGTACGGAACCAAATGGTCTGATACCAAGCCGGGGTAATGACCAAGCGGATCGATTTCCCCTCCTCGTTCCAGATTTGATCGCTATTGCTGCCCTTGACGCGGAAGATATACTCACCGGGTGGTAGATTCGTATAGCTGGCGTAGCGGCGATTGCCACATTCAACCCATTCTCGGTCGAAACCTTCTAGCTTGTAAGCGTATTGGTTGCGGGAAGGATCGCTATAGTCTAAGGCGGCAAATTCAAAGGCGAAGAAGGAAACTTTGGATGGGATGCGGATTTCTTGCAGGTGATTGATATCCTGAGAAAATTCCTGGACTCGGTCGAAGGTGCGAAAAGCCGTTAATACAATTGGAGGGGGAATTGGATTGTCTCGGACATCCTGAGGGTAAAAAGCGTTGAATCCCTTGAACCCCCCGAAGAACATTTCCCCATCCTCTGCGCGCCAGGCTGACCCGATGACGAAGGCATTGCTCTGCAATCCGTCCTGCTCAGTAAAGCTGCGGAATTGATCCAGAGCGGGATTGTAAACCGCTAAACCTCCTCCCATGGTGCCTAACCAAAGATTGCCTTGATCGTCTTCGAGAATAGCGACAATGGAATCATCGGGTAAACCCCGCTCTCGAGTGTAAACCGTCCATTGCGCTTCACATTGGTCGGGCGATCCACAGGGGAAAGACAGCCGATTGAGGCCGGCATGAGTCCCTATCCATAGATCTCCGTCCTTTGCTTCATGGATTGCCCAAACGAAATCGTTGCTCAGGCTGTGTGGTTGATTGGGATTGTGACGAAACTGGCGCCAGCGCTCTTGTTGCGGGCTGAACCAGACCAGTCCATTATAGGTGCCTAGCCACAGATTACCTTGGCGGTCGGCGTGAATGGCGCGTACACCGAAGGTGGAAGGAAAGCCGGCTGCTGTTTGTTTCTGACCCCCATATAGCCAAACTTGTTTTCGATCTGGATCAATTTTGAGCAGACCGCCTGGGTCCTCTAGCCCAGCCCAAAGATAGCCGTGTTGATCTTCCGCAATGACCTTCACGGAGATAGGATGAGGCAAATCTTGATCCTGTCGATCTAGAATAAAGTGCTCGAAGCTGAGTGAACGATCGTCAAAGCGCTCCAAGCCGCTTTGCGTTCCAATCCATAGGTCTCCGTGGCGGTCTTGATACAGAGCGGTCACATGATCGTGGGCAAGGCTGGTTGGGTCTTGCGGGTCATGACGATAATGGGTGAAGGTTCCTTGTTGGCGGTCATACACAGCCAATCCTTGACCGTGATAGCCCACCCAGATTAAGCCCTGACGGTCTTTGAGCACTGCACCAACCGGCGCATACGCTGCTTTCTCTGCAGCGGCAAAATTCGATGGATAATAGGAAAAGCGATTGCCGGCCGGGGAATAGCGATTGATGCCACCACCGAAGGTGGCAATCCAGACATTGTGGCTTTGATCTTGAAAGAGGGCGGTAATGTGATCGTTGCTTAAGCTATTGGGGTCTAGTGGGTCGTGAGCGAAGGTTTCCACCTGACGATTTGGAGACAAGCGATGGAGTCCCTCTTCACTGCCGATCCATAAAATCTCGTTTTGGTCTAGAAGTAAGCTGGTAATGTGAAGTGACTTGAACGAAGGGATGATTTGGATAACCTCTTGGCGCAGCGGATCAAACTGGAGTAGCCCGCCTTGTTTTTCATGATATTCTCCGCCGCCAATCCATAGGGAGCCATCCTTTGCAGCGCTGATCGCGGTCACCCGCTGGAACGGTAAGGTTTGTCTCTGGAAAATGGGATCAATTTGTCCTGTTTCAATATCTGAGAGCTGATAAGCAAGAAGCCCATGGCTGCCTGATCCGATCCAGAGCGTCCTGTCAGGCGCGTAGTAAAGAGCGTTGATCACTGGATCGGGAAAGACTTCTCCAGCAGGCAAGGCTTCGCTGATAGGATGGAAGGTTTCATCTTCGGGAGTGTACCAATAAAGACCGCTGCCATCACTTCCAATCCAAAGCCTGCCCTGATCATCCTCAGCAAAGGCTCGAATCGACTCATAGACCTCGGTATGACGGATTACTTGAAGGTGCTCCGGATCGAGATGGTCTAAGCCGCTGGCGCTGCCGATCCACAGCCAGCCCCGCGAATCCTCATATAAGGCTTGGACGGTGTCATTGCTTAGCGAATGCGCATCCTCCAGAGCACGGCGAAAGAGGGTAAAGTTGTAGCCGTCAAAGCGGTTTAACCCTCGCTGCGTGCCAAACCACAAAAAGCCTTGGCGGTCTTGGAGGATGGAAAGCACGATCTCATGCGCTAAGCCTTGAGCGGGGGTCAGATGGTGAAAGCGCAGGGTTTGAAGTTGGGCGTTGGTGGAAAGCGGCCCTGCAAGGCTCAGCAGCCCAAGGGCTAGCACACTAGCAAAAATGATCCCAAACCAACGCTTTGTGGGTTTCACATATGCTCTAGCTCCTCAGTCCATGTGTGCCACCACTGCCTCGCCGAACTCCGAGCACTTTAGCAAGGTGGCTCCTTCCATCAGGCGGTGAAAGTCATAGGTGACGGTCTTGGCAGCGATAGCGCCTTCCATGCCTTTGATAATCAAATCCGCAGCTTCTTTCCAGCCCAGATAGCGCAACATCATTTCACCCGAAAGGATCACCGAACCGGGGTTGACCATATCTTTATCGGCGTATTTTGGCGCTGTGCCGTGGGTTGCCTCAAAGACCGCATGACCACTTTCGTAGTTGATATTGCCACCCGGCGCAATGCCGATGCCGCCCACCTGGGCAG
The DNA here is from genome assembly GCA_937928795.1 of uncultured Anaerolineales bacterium. Taxonomy (GTDB): domain Bacteria; phylum Chloroflexota; class Anaerolineae; order Anaerolineales; family UBA4823; genus NAK19. Next base: position 7,238 of record CALFWB010000035.1, on the reverse strand, counting down.
CTAACGCGTCCGAGAGGTAATCGCCGTTCAGGTTCATTGTGGCGATCACATCGAACTCCTTGGCGCGGGTGATGGTTTGTTGGAAGACAATGTCGGCAATCACATCTTTGACCAGCAGTTTGCCCGCTTTTAGGGCTTGTTCCTGTTCGGCGTTGGCAACCTCTTCGCCGTGAGCGGCTTTGGTGCGTTCCCACTGCGCCCAAGTGTAGACCTGATCGCCGAATTCGCTTTCGGCAAGTTCATATCCCCAGTTGCGGAATGCCCCCTCGGTATATTTCATAATGTTCCCCTTATGTACGAGGGTGACACTACGGCGGTTGTTTTGCAGGGCATAGCGGATGGCGGCGCGGACTAAGCGATAGGTGCCCTCTTTTGAGATCGGTTTCAAGCCGATGCCGGCCGTTTCCGGGAAACGGATTTTGGCATATTCTTGCGGAAAAGCCTCTCTCAGCAATTCTTTGAAGCGCTGATTTTCGGGCGTGCCGTACTCGAACTCGATACCGGTGTAGATATCCTCGGTGTTCTCGCGAAAGATGACCATATCCACATCTTGCGGGCGTTTGACCGGCGAAGGCACCCCTTCAAAGTAACGCACCGGGCGCAAGCAGACGTATAAGTCCAATGCTTTGCGCAAAGCCACATTCAGGGAGCGAAAACCGCCGCCAATTGGCGTTGTCAAGGGGCCCTTTATGCCGACTAGATATTGGCGAAAGGCTTGCACAGTTTCATCGGGCAACCAGGTGCCAAGCTGGGTATAGGCTTTTTCTCCGGCGAGAACTTCCATCCAATGGATTTTGCGTTTGCTACCATAAGCCTTTTGGACTGCAGCATCAAACACGCGCTGAGCAGCGCGCCAAATATCTCGCCCGGTTCCATCCCCCTCAACAAAGGGGATGATGGGATGATCCGGCACGCTGAGTCGGGCATCTTTCATTTGAATCGCTTGTCCACCGCGAGGTGGTTGGATAGGAAAATTGCTCATTGTTCTCTCCGATACAGTGGAATAAATGGGAGGGTATCTTGGTTAGATTATAACGTAGAACGGAACGGTTCAGATTAGATTTCAAGAAGCACACCCAAACAGAATTAACCCATATTTGATATAATTACTACGATAAGTTAACCGAGATTAGTTTTAGGAGGTTGAACGGTGAAAAAACGGTGGTGGATATTTGGACTCTTGCTTGTCTTTGCCTTAGCGGCTTGTAGGGGTGCAAAGGTCGAGACGGTTAGCTATACGATCGATATGACCGAGTATGCCTTTATGCCAAATACTATATCCCTTAAGGTGGGGCAGCAAGTCACCCTAGAATTGACCAATAGTGGTCAATTGTCGCATGAGATCATGATCGGTCAAGTCGTTAAGACAGAAAATGGACATCCTAGTGGCTATCTCAAGGACATTTTTGAGGTTGGGAACGTCAAACCAGAGATCCTTTCAGCAACTGAAGGAGCTGGTGAAGCTCACGAGAACGAACACGCACATGGCGGCTTTATGATTGTGTTGCCCAAGACGGGGGATAAAGTCGTGATCCGTTTCCAAGTCACTCCGGCAATGATTGGGGAGTGGGAGATGGGATGTTTTGAACAAGATGGGGTTCATTACACTTCAGGGATGAAAGGGGTGGTGACAGTCTCCCGCTAGAGGTAGGGAAGTGGCTGTCCAGCACGCCTTTCGTTACCCGTCTTAACTAGTGCACTTTGCGACTAAGGGGGAAACTTTGCGGTAAGATTAACTCATGTTCAGAAAGCATATTGCTATCCCACAGGATCATGGCTCTTGGGTGTTTTTGCTGAGCCCTTTGGCGATCGGGATGTTCATTGGCAGGGGGCTCAGCTTTGCCTCGTTTGTGCTGGCTTTAGCTGCACTAGCTGCGTTTCTGCTGCGCCAGCCGCTAAGCATTGCCGTTAAGGTGTGGAGTGGTCGCCGACCTCAATCCGATTTGCATCTGGCGCTGTTCTGGTCGGCTGTTTACGGTGGCCTCCTGATGATATTGATCTTATGGTTGGGAGTGCTAGGGCATGGACGTTTGATCTGGTTAGGGTTACCGGCGGCTCTGGTTTTCGGTTGGTATCTGTGGCTGGTTAGCAAGCGCAGTGAAAGGCGACAGATAGGGATGGAAATTGTCGCCAGCGGCGTTTTAGCCCTAGCCGCTCCGGCAGCCTTATGGGTTGGACAAGATGCCTATCTCCCTCTCGGGTGGTTGTTGTGGGTCTTGTGTTGGTTGCAATCTGCGGCTTCGATCGTGTATGCCTATTTACGCTTGGAGCAACGAGAATGGACCTCGCTCCCGCCTCGCTTGCTTGACCGTTTGCGCCCGGCATCTAGGGCATTGCTTTATGTGACTTTCAATCTCTTGCTGGCTATCTCTTTAGGATGGAGCGGTACCGTTCCCCCTCTCGTTTGGTTGGCTTACGCGCTGCAATGGGCAGAGTGTATCTATGGCAGTCTAAAACCGGCGATCGGTGTGCGCCCGACTCGCATTGGCATTCGACAATTGATGGTCTCGACCCTCTTTACCCTCTTGTTTGTCTTCTTCTGGAGGTAGGGAGCGGATTTCGCAAAATAAGAGACCTGTGCAGGCAGCCCATCGCTTGAGTAGCACAGCGTATCGAAACCGGCAACGAATGGGGGGTCTCGATACGGGCTAGCGCCCAACTCGACCCGCGAAGAGGGGTGCGGGTTGAGTAGCGGAACGCAGTGGAGCGTATCGAAACCTGCTGGGTTGAGCTCGTCGAAACCCGCCCTCACCCTTCGACAAGCACTTCGGCAAGCTCAGTGCGGCGCTCAGGGCAACGCCCCCGGCCCCTCTCCCAGCGGGCGAGGGGAAGCCCTCTCCCCCGGCCCCTCTCCCAGAGGCGGGAGAGGGGGGCGCCCTCACCCCCGGCCCCTCTCCCAGCGGGCGAGGGGAGATGATCCCTGCTCCCTTAGGGAGAAGGGTTGGGGATGAGGGAATATTGTCATCGTTTGTCCTGAGCTGATCTTGCCCTTCCAAAAAGAACCTCAAAATTTTTGAAAAACCCCTAGAGATTAGAGAGCTGGAGATTAGCTTTCTGCCCCAGCCTTACTCAGTGATATAATAAACGCGCAGTCCTGCGGGAGGGTACGGCAGGAAATCAAACAGGCAGATGGATCGTAGACCATGGCATGGGAAAAATTTTCACCTGAATTTCTAACCAAACGGGATGAGGATGGCGTCTGGCACACCCTGAATCCCGAAGAAATTGCCGATCGCTTGCACACCCACTTTGAGCGCGGTTTGAGCCAAGAGGAAGCTCAACAACGCTTGCAAGTGGTCGGGCAAAACGCTTTGCAGGAGGCTCCGCCGACCTCCTTTTGGCAGATGCTCTTTGATCAGTTCAATAATTTTGTTGTGATCATGCTGATTGTCGCCTCGCTGATCTCGGCTGTATTGGGGGATTGGATCGAATCGGCGGCAATTATTGCCATTGTCATCCTTAATGCTACCCTAGGGGTCATCCAAGAGCGCCGTGCTGAGCAAGCATTGGCTTCGCTGCGGAAACTGGCGGCGCCCGAAGCCCATGTGGTGCGCGATGGCACCCGTCAAGTCATGCCAGCCACTCAATTGGTGCCCGGTGATATTGTCCTGCTTGAAGCGGGGAACTACGTGCCAGCCGACCTGCGTCTGATCGAAGCGGTTAATTTGCGCATTGAAGAGGCCGCTCTGACCGGCGAATCGGTGCCGGTGCAAAAACACGCTGCCACCCTCCGCGAAAAAGAATTGCCTATCGGCGATCGCAAGAACTCGGCTTTTATGGGCACATTGGTCAATTATGGGCGCGGGCGAGGAGTGGTCACAGCTACCGGCATGCGCACGCAAATCGGATTAATTGCCGAAATGCTCCAAGCGGTGCAACACGAGCCCACTCCCTTGCAAAGGAGACTCGACCAGTTGGGCAAAACGCTCGGCTGGGCTGCCATCACGATCTGTGCTTTGGTGTTTTTACTGGGCTGGTTACGCGGCTATCCGCCTTTGGAAATGTTCATGATCGCCGTTGGGCTAGCCATTGCTGCCGTGCCCGAAGGTTTGCCGGCTGTGGTGACCATCTCTTTGGCGCTGGGAATGCGCGAGATGATCCGCCGCCATGCTCTGATTCGTCGCCTTTCTTCGGTTGAAACCCTCGGTTCTGCCACGGTGATCTGCTCGGATAAGACCGGCACATTAACGCAAAACGAGATGACGGTGACCCGCATCTGGGCAGATGGCGTCTTTTTCGAGGTCAGCGGCAGCGGTTACAGTCCGCAAGGTGAATTTTTGATCGATGGCAAACCGATTGACCCCGTCCAATACCAAGCGCTGCTCACAGCCTTGTGGGTGGGCTGCCTGAACAACGACGCCGAATTGGAGCACGTGGAAAGCGGCGATGGCGCAGTGCCCTATCGCATGGTCGGTGACCCTACCGAAGGCGCTCTACTGGTCGCTGCGCTAAAAGCCAAAGCAGATTTGGGTGAACTGCGCCGCGCTTATCCGCGCGTTCAGGAGATCCCCTTTGACTCCGAGCGCAAACGCATGGTGACCATTCACGCCCTGCAGCACCCGCAGAAGGAAGACATTTCCCCCTTTGATGAACCAACACCACCAAAAGGCTATGTCGTTCTGGTCAAAGGCGCCCCGGATATTGTCCTAGACCTTTGCACTCATTACCAAAACATGCAGGATTATGCCGTTCCAATGAGCGAAGAACAAAAGATGCGCATCCTGCAAGCCAATGACCGGATGACCCAAGATGCCCTGCGCGTTTTGGGAGTAGCTTATAAACTGCTCCCAGAACTGCCTGAAAGGCTGGACGCTCAGGAACTAGAACAGGGCATGACTTTTGTGGGCTTACTGGGCATGATTGATCCGCCACGCCCAGAGGTTGTCCCGGCTTTAGAGAAAGCCCGCCGCGCCGGCATTCGCACAATTATGATCACCGGCGATTACCCCAATACGGCTCGTGCAATCGCCGAGTCCATCAAACTGCTCTTGCCCGGTCACCAAGTGCTGACCGGCAATCGGGTCAATGAGATGGATGACGCCGAGTTGCAAAAGCAGATGCGCTTTACTGATGTCTTTGCGCGTGTCTCCCCAGAGCATAAATTGCGCATTGTGGAAGCTTTGCGGGCAGATGATGAAGTGGTTGCCATGACGGGTGATGGAGTCAATGATGCCCCGGCGATTAAGCGGGCTGATATCGGTATTGCTATGGGCATCACCGGCACGGATGTCGCCAAGGAAAGCGCCGACATGGTGCTGACCGACGACAATTATGCCAGCATCGTAGCGGCTGTAGAGCAAGGGCGGATTATTTACGCCAATATCCGCAAATTTGTCTTCTTCCTGCTCTCCTCGAATGTTGCCGAAATCATGATTATCTTTCTGGCAACGCTGGCTGGCTTGCCCACCCCCTTGACGGTGATACAGCTTTTGATGCTCAACCTTATTACTGACGGTGCCCCAGCCCTCGCCCTCGCCATGGAAAAAGGCGATCCGGATGTGATGGAACAGCCACCGCGCCCAAAGAACGAGCCGATTATCAACAAGTCTATGCAACTGGGAATTTTGATCCAGACCATCACCCAAACCGGTGCGACCCTTACCGCTTTTGCCATTGGGTTGCTCTGGCATCTTGCCGCAGGGGATATGCTCCCGCCGGGTGCCAATCCGATCGCCTTTCTGCTCAATTATAATTGGCGCAATGTAGATGTCCAAACAGCGGAAACGATGGCCTTTGTCACCCTTTCTCTATGCGAGTTATTCCGCGCCTATACGGTGCGTTCGGAACGCCAATCGGTTTTCCGCATCGGCGTCTTTTCGAATCGGGCGATGCAATACGCCATGCTCTTCTCTCTTTCCGTCTTGGCTTTGGTGATTTCGGTGCCTTTCCTGCAACCCATCTTCAACACGCACTTCATGTCCGGGCGCGAGTGGGCGGTTGTGTTGAGCTTGGCGACCATCCCGGCCATCTCCGAAGAGATCACCAAATTCTTCCTGCGGCGCGCCAATCGCCACCGTTTACAGACGAGTTAATCGAAACCCTATGCGAACTGTCTCTTCCCATTTTTTGGAAAGGGGCAGTTTGCGCCGATGAAGCTATGTTGACTCTTCTCTCTTGTCTTTCTTGACTGGGGGAGAGACAAGGGAAAAGGGTGAGTAAGGAGGATAGCCCTAGCCACCCTGGCTGGCAACTAGTGGACAATGGTCAGCCATTGTCTTACTGTGGGAGTATTGGTCTCGCAATTCATCTAGGCTTTGCCTTGCAATAGACGAGTTTTCTCGTTGATCTCAATCTGAAGGAGAAAGACATGCTCACCATCTACAAAAATACCGAAGATGGCTTGTCGATTCTCACCGAGCCGGTCAATGGATGTTGGATCCATCTCCTCGATCCAACATCAGAAGAAATTCAAACGATTAGTAATTTGGGCATCCCGCGCGATTTCCTCACCTATCCGCTTGACTTGGATGAACGCGCCCGCACCGAACGGGAAGATGGTATCCTCTTGGTCATCTTGCGTATCCCTTATTACCAAGGCGCTCAGGCGGATGCTCCCTATATCACCATACCCTTAGGCATTATTTTGACCGATAAATACTTGATCACCGTTTGCAAGCTTGAGAACGACATCTTGCGCGATTTTTGCAGTGGCAGGGTGCGCAATCTCTCCACGGGCAAGCGCAATCGCTTTCTGTTGCGCATTCTGCTGGCGAGCGCTACCAATTATTTGACCCACCTGCGCACGATCACCAAGACCGTAGATTATTTGGAAGACCAATTGCAAAAATCCACCCGCAACCGCGAGGTGCTGGAATTGCTGCGATACCAAAAAAGCCTCACCTACTTTACCACAGCCCTCAAAGCCAACGAGCTGATGCTCGAACGCCTCGACCGCAGCCAACTCTTCAAAGCCTATCCGGATGATGAAGACCTTTTAGACGATGTCATCACTGAAAACCAACAGGCAATTGAAGTGACCAGCATCACCAGCAATATTTTGAGTGGCATGATGGATGCCTTTGCTTCGATTATTTCAAACAACCTAAACGCCATCATGAAATTCCTGGCTGCGATCACAATCGTGATGAATCTACCCGTGATTGTAGCCAGCTTTTATGGGATGAATGTGGACTTGCCGTTGCAGGAACACCCTATGGCGTTTCTCTTCACCTTGTTGATCTCGATCGCTCTATCGGTGATTGTCATCATCATCTTCATCCGCCGCGATTGGTTTTGAA
>CALFWB010000034.1 GCA_937928795.1 uncultured Anaerolineales bacterium | reverse complement strand
TTGCGCTGCTTCAGCCTACGATCCCGTGAAAAAGACCATTACCCGAGCTGGCTTAACTTCCTTTTCAGATTTTACCGTTGGAAATGATGTCGGACCGACCGTTGTAACGCTCCGATCGATGCGAGCCCAAGGGGATGGAGGCTTTGTCATTGTTCTCCTACTTGGGCTTCTAACGGTTGCTTTATGGGCTTTGCAAAGGAAAATTGGTGAGTGCGGCTGAGAATTTGAATTTGCTATTGTAGGGGGTCTCGATACGGGCTGGCGCCCTACTCGACCCGCCAAAACCGCGGGTTGAGTAGCGTGGCGTACCGAAACCGCCCTCAGGCGGGTTGAGTAGCGTGGCGTACCGAAACCCGCGAGGTTGAGCTTATCGAAACGGGCAACCACAGCGAATAACAAGCAACAGCGTACTTACCGCTTACCCTTGATTCGAGCCTGCAGATATTTCATGAAAACTTGTGCTAAATCCACCCAACGGATGGGATAACCGAGGATCGCCTGCCAATTTGACCGAAACCCATACCGCTGGCGCATAAACGCCAAAGAAGGGAACAAACGCCCGATGATGTTGCGCAACTTGGCTGCCCGGCTTAATTGTTGAAATTGTATCCAAGCCAACCCCACCCGGCTTGGCGCCATCCTGCTCAAAGCGAGCACCTGTCTTTCCTCTTCTGAGGTCATCTGAAAGCTTAATTGCTCCAAAACGGCTTCAGGCGGTGCCTGGAGGAAATAGTTTTGAACTTCTCGGAATGTATAGTAAGCCGCTGCACTCCACAAATGGTGTTTTGCCCCCGCCACGAATTCTTCCCAATCGATTACGTGTTCATACTTGGCTAAAAAGCGTCTGATATCGACCAACCAGAGCAGTCCGATATTCCCTAAACCGTGTTGGAAACCCAAATGACCACACAAATAAAGCAGATGCGCGGTAGGTGATAAGGTGTAGACCCCTTCGGACCATCCTTCAAACGGCACAATCCTTTGCCAAAACCAGTCCATATCGGTCTTCTGGCGGAATCTTTCACCGCCCACCAAAAGCCAGTGCACCTCGATATCAACATACGGTGGCTGCGATTGGCGTAAGTGGACATCATGGGTAACATCCTGTTTCAACAGCTCGCTCTGATGCAAAACCGGCTCGATGTATCCGTTTCCCTTGAGCAAGGAAACGACTTGTGGAATATCTGTCTTCCGCACCAGAATGTCCAAATCGCTCATCGGCCTTAATCCGATGTCCTCGTACAACATACGGGCAAACACAGCTCCCTTCAATAAGACCACAGCGATACCCCGCCCAGTCAGAGCACTCACGACGCGCTCTAACTCATTGTAAAAAATTCTATTCCTTGCTAAGGTGGCGAGGTAAGCTTGCTTAAATTGCTCGAAAAGCGGTTGAGGGATGGAAAATTGACCTTGACGGGTGTGCCAATAGACCAGCGACGCTAAACCATGGCGTTCTGCCCGCTGATAGAGTTGTTGCCAGCGCTCCCCGGAACAGAATTCGCTGAGTAAAGGTAAACTCTGCCCATTCAGGATTTGCACTAGAACCTGATCGAGTTCTTCGAATTGAGCCAATCGTTTTCACTTTCTGCGCAAAACGACACTTTTATTTACTCTTTTCCCCTCTTCATTGCGATAGGAAAAGCTAAAGGAAAGCCGCTCATTCTTAAGAGGCGCAACATTGATTGTCCTCCATTTTGGACAATTGGTTTTTCCAGAATATTCCAAATTACGAAAAACCAAGAAGGTTGGCCGCCAATTATCCAACACCAACTCTCCAAAGCAGCCATCGTCAAAGTGATAGCGGCCGCAAATTTGCCCCATCTCGCATTGGGGATTAAGCACAACAACCACATAAAAGGCCTTCCTCCCTTGTCGATTAACCGTGACACCCATTCTGCCCCACCACTCACCGATCATTTGAAGATAGAGAGATTTCATAGAAGCATAGTAATTTGGCGTGGGTGTAAAGGTGAATGTCGGGGTCACGTACAGAGTGGCATACAAAGTGGGATCAACCGTGGGCCAGGGGGTGGAGGTTGGTCTGGCAGGGGACGTGACTGTCCCAGTAGGAGAAAATTGCGGCGCATCTGTAACCCTAAGGGTGCTCAGAGGTGTTATCGGGGGAAAAGTCACAGTCGGAGTCAAAATCTCTTTTTCAGGAACATTTTCTAGCCGACTCGGATTACAAGCGATCATCAGCAAAACAAAAAAGCCCCACAAGAATACGCCAATACTCTTTTTGATACAAGTTTCCACCGTTAATGTCCTCCATCAACGGATCTGCATGAATTCCTTCAACTAACACTCCTACATCCCCATCGAGACCACTTGACTTTCCCAGCGATGCCACGCCCCATGATGTTTCTCCAAAAGTTTCTTCCCTTCGCCAGGGGATTGCAGTCCGGCTAGTTCCAAGTCAGCATCCACCATGATCTTAACCAAATCTTTGAAATAAATCCGCGGCTCCCAACCCAGGGTTTTGCGCGCATAGGCATAATCAGCCAAAAGAAAATCCACCTCGGTGGGGCGAAAATAGCGCGGGTCAATTTCGACATACTCGCGCCAATCCATATTCATATAGCCAAAGGCTTCTTCCAAAAATTCCCGAACCGAGTGCGCTTCACCCGTGCCAATCACAAAGTCATCCGGGCGGTCATGTTGTAGGATTTTCCACATTGCGGCGACATAATCTGGGGCATAGCCCCAGTCTCGCTTGGCATCTAAATTTCCAAGATAGAGTTTTTTCTGCTTGCCGGCAAGGATAGCTGCGAGTCCACGCGTAATTTTGCGCGTGACAAAGGTCTCACCGCGCCGCGGCGATTCGTGGTTGAACAAAATGCCATTGCTGGCAAAGAGCTGATAGGCATCGCGATAATTGCGCGTCACCCAATAAGCATAGACTTTTGCTGCCGCGTAAGGGCTTTGAGGTTGAAAGGGGGTCTTCTCGTTTTGAGGCGGCTTAGCGCTGCCGAACATTTCGCTAGAAGAAGCTTGGTAAAAACGGGCCTTGATGCCGCTCTTACGAATAGCCTCCAAGATGCGCATTGTCCCTAGCCCGGTGATGTCGCCGGTATACTCGGGTAAATCAAAACTCACCCGCACGTGGCTTTGGGCAGCCAAATGGTAGACTTCGTCAGGACGGATATTGTAGATTAGATCCACCAGGTTGCCGGTATTGGCTAAGTCGCCATAGTGTAGATATAACTTAACTTGCTCACCGTTATGGGGATCACGATAGAGATGGTCGATCCGATGGGTATTAAACGTGCTTGCCCTGCGAATGAGACCATGAACCTCATATCCTTTTGAGAGCAAAAGCTCGGCTAGGTATGAGCCATCTTGCCCCGTGATCCCGGTAATCAATGCCTTGGTCATTTACCCTCCAACTCGAGGAGAATTTCTACGCTAAAAAATTTGGAAAATTCTATCACCAAATGTTCACCTTTGTGTGCACTCAAAAGTTGTTGTCAACATTGCTTTGTAGGACAACTCATTGAGTTGTCCTACAACTTTTGTGTGGACACTCACTTTTTCTTGCGTGCCAGATAGTCAATGCTTAATTCCATAGGCACCTGCCGCTGATCGTTCAAAAGCTTGAGCAAAACTCGGACGCGCTCACTGCCGGGAAGGCGCACATCGAAAATTGCCTCATAGCCGGCAAACGGTCCTTGATGGATGTAAACGGTGTCGCCCGTCTTCAAACCATCAAAAAATTCTCCCCCTGCATTGGCGATTTCTCGCACCCGCTTCTTGAGTTCGGCGATGAGATGGTCAGGAACAATTGCTGCCTCCTCACCAAAACAAACCAACCCTAAGGTATGAGGCATCCATTGAAAATAAGATAATCCAAGCGCGTCCAAATCTACATGGACAAACAGATACCCTGGAAAGTATGGCTGAATTTTTCTAGCCCGCGGATTAATTGGGTGCACTCGCAGGCGCGGATAATAGACTTCGATATCCTGGTTGAGAATCTGACGATAAACAACCTCTTCCTTGCGTGGCTTACTCCTTAATGCATACCAATCGACCGACATCGCTGTTTCCTAAAATGATAAGATTTGAAGATGAGTTGGCGGTTAACCTTCTGCAGCCGCAGCCACAATACCAACAAACTCATCCGCCTTGAGACTCGCCCCACCGACCAGCGCACCATCAATTTCGGTCTGCCCAAAGAACTCTCCAGCATTCTTCGCCTTGACTGAACCGCCATAGAGCACGCGAGTCGCCTGAGCAACCTGGTCTCCAAACAGCGATGCTAGTTCAGGACGAATCACTTCTCTGACCACGTTGTTGGCAAATTCTCCACTGGCGGCTTTACCCGTGCCAATCGCCCATACCGGTTCATAAGCGATCAAGAGGGGCACCCGCTCCTGCTCGTCCAGCTTCAGATCAATCCCTTGTAAACCGACTTTGACCTGTCTTTGAAGGACGATTTCCGTCAAGCCTTTTTCATTCTCCTCGAGGGTCTCACCCACACATACGATCGGAATCAAGCCGGCCTCAAGCGCTGCCTTAACCTTTCGGTTGACGCTCTCGTCTGTCTCACCAAAGTAGGTGCGTCGTTCAGAATGACCGATAATCACATATTGGCAAAGCTCAGCCACCATCTTCGGCGAAATTTCACCTGTATAAGCTCCTTCTAGCTCCCAAAATAAGTCCTGAGCTCCAAGACCAATATCTGTCCCTTCCAATAAAGCTTTAACCGCCAAAAGGGCAGTAAAGGGAGGGCAGATCACTTTTTGAACACCCATTATCTCTTGTAAACCTCGCACCAATTCAGGCACAAGCTGGCGTGCCTCTGCGATCGTTTGATACATTTTCCAGTTGCCTGCAACAAGTGGTTTTCGTTTCATGGTCACCTCACAAGACGATGATGAGAATTATCAAAATTACCTGCCGAACAGGATGCAATTCCCCCAGTGCTTCGTATTCCAATCGTGGGGCGATGGCGATCGCCCACGACTACCGCTGAGCAACGAGATTTCTTTTGCAAATCCGGCCGAGTAACTGGTGCAAAAAGGGAAAAAGCGAAGGAGTCAGGTATCATCAGGGCTCCTTCGCTTAATTTTAACTCTGCTTACTTATCTAGTAAAGCCGCCACACCGGGCAAAACCAACCCTTCAAGCATTTCTAACGAAGCACCGCCGCCGGTTGAGATGTGCGTGATTCGATCGGCGACGCCAGATTTCTTCACAGCCGAAACAGAGTCACCACCACCTATGATGGTCGTGCCCTTGCATTCTGCCACAGCTTTGGCAATTTCAAAAGTGCCTTCGGCAAAGTTGGGAAATTCAAACACACCCATTGGGCCGTTCCAGACGATGGTGCCGGCAGACAAGATAACCTTCCGAAAGGCGGCAACCGTTTCTGGACCGATATCCATAATGCGCCACCCTTCAGGAATCGGTCCCATGCTCATCGTCTTCTTTTCAGCGCCATCTTCAAATTTATCGGCGATGACCACATCCACGGGCAAGCGCAACTTGGTGCTGCCCTCCGCCAGTAGTTCTTTTGCCACATCCAGCGCTTCATCTTCGACCAGTGAATCGCCGACCGGATAACCCTGAGCTTTGAAAAACGTGTTTGCCATCCCGCCCCCGATTAAGACCTGATCCGCTTTAGAAAGAAGATTGCGGATCACCCCAATTTTATCGCTGATCTTGGCTCCACCCAAAATTGCCACAAACGGTTTTTCGGGATTGGCAATCGCCTGTCCAAGGTATTGGATCTCTTTTTCCATCAAAAAACCTGCCACTGCTGGAAGGTACTTGGCTACCCCTTCAGTAGAAGCATGGGCACGATGAGCAGAACCAAAGGCATCATTGACATAAACGTCAGCTAAAGCAGCTAACTGCTTTGCCATTTCGGGATCATTTTTGGTTTCACCTTTGTGAAAACGCGTGTTTTCCAACACCAAGATGTCCCCTGGCTTTAGCTTGCTAGCAGCTTCCTCGGCGACTGGACCAACGCAATCCTCCGCAAAGGCAACCGGTTTCCCCAATAGCTTAGATAAATGATCTGCAGTTGGCTTCATAGAAAACTGAGGGTCGGGGCCCTCTTTAGGACGACCTAAGTGCGAACACAAAATAACAGCAGCGCCCTGGTCGAGCAAATATTGGATAGTAGGGAGGGCTGCCTGAATTCGGGTATCGTCCGAAACAACACCCTCTTTGATAGGAACATTGAAATCTACCCGCACAAGGGCTTTTTTACCCTTAAAGTCCATATCCCGAACGGTTTTCTTGTTGAACATTGGTCACTCCTTCAATGCAACGATTTTTCCAAATGCATCGATCTACTTGTATTCTTTGCGCCAGTTTGACTCTCAAAGAGAGTCCCCATTGCGGGGACTCTCTTATCCTTAGAGTGATTTCGCCATCAAGGCTGCCAGATCGGCCGTCCGCACCGAGTACCCCCATTCATTGTCATACCAACTGACAATCTTGGCAAAATTGCTCTCTTCTTTACCCAAAACCATTGTAAAGGGCAAATCCACCGACGAGCTGTAAGCGCTACCCTTGAAATCAATGCTCACCAGGGGTTCCTCAACTGCCTCAAGGATACCTTTTAGTGGCGGTTGAGCTGCTGCCTCGCGATAGGTTTGGCGCAGTTCTTCCGTCGTGGTCGCTTTTTCCAGCTCTACCGTCAAATCCACAACCGAAACCGTCGAGGTAGGAACGCGCAGGGCGTATCCGTCCACTTTACCAGCCAGATCAGGGATAACTAGCTTTAGTGCTCGGGCAGCGCCGGTGGTCGTTGGGATAATGCTCATCGCTGCAGCGCGAGCACGGCGCAAATCGCTATGCGGTAAATCCAAAATTTTCTGATCGTTCGTGTAGGCATGAATGGTGGTCATAAAGCCGCGCACGACCTTGAAACGATCGTGGACAACCTTAATCGCCGGCGCCAGACAGTTGGTCGTGCAAGAAGCATTTGAGACAACATGATGATTCGCCGGGTCGTATTTGTCCTCGTTAACTCCCAAAACGATTGTAATGTCTTCACCTTCAGCCGGAGCTGTGATAATCACTTTCTTTGCACCACCGCTAGTGATATGGTTCTCTGCTCCTTTGACCATTTTGCCTTTTTTGTTGATCCCATCTTTCTTGATGGTAAACAAACCGGTGGATTCGATCACAATATCCACTCCCAAATCGCCCCAAGGGATATTGGCTGGATCCGTTTCCTTGAAGCCCTTGATCTTCTTCCCATCAATCAAGAGTCCATCGTCTTCAACTTCGACTTTTCGATCAAAGCGGCCATAGTTTGAGTCATATTTCAAGAGGTGTGCCATCGTTTTCATATCCCCAATATCGTTAAACGCCACAACCTCCAGGGTATCACTGTGGTAATCCAAGATCGCCTTGAGCACTTGCCGTCCGATCCGTCCAAATCCGTTGATGCCAACTTTGGTTGTCATTTTAAACCTCCATGTATTGATATTAGAATCATTATTTTTATGATTGCACCATCCAGCCTATTTTACCCGATTCTTTCCCAAAAGAGTATGTGCAATTCTTCACAATCCGGCTTGCGCAATGACATAATTTACCCTCGCATACGCTGGTAAATTGCGATTAAGCATTTTGCCAGCAGATCAGAATGGTGCCGAGCTAGTTGCATATCGTCATATAATTTTTCCGCAACGATCACATAATCAGTCTTGCGTATGCTTTCTACCTTAACCCACTCGATCAACTCATCTCGACCGTCCTTAGGGGGCAGATTTGCCAATACAACTTGAAACAATCCTTTGCCCACATGCTCTTCGATCGCCCGCACATGATCCTCACAAGTATAATGATCGGTTTCTCCCGCTTGTGCGGCGATGTTGCATACATAAACTTTCAAGGCTTTGCTACTGCGAATCGCCTGAGTGATCTCAGGAACAAGTAAATTAGGCAAGATACTGGTATATAAGCTGCCGGGCCCAATGACAATCAGATCTGCTCCCAAAATCGCTTTGATGGCTTCCGGGTAAGCTGGCGGAGAATTTGGTTGAAGATACACCCGTTTCACCCGCCAATTTGAGCGCGGGATTTCGCTCTCCCCTTCCACGCGCACGCCGGCGGCGACAAGGGGTAGATGCACATCGGCGACAAGGTCGACGGGTTGCAAAGTCGATGGCAGCACTTGTCCCCGAACCGCCAAAACCCGCCCGGATTCGGCAACGGCTTCTTCAAAACTACCGGTTATATCCGCCAAAGCGGTGATTAACAAGTTTCCCAGCGAATGGCCATTCAAGCCGCTATGCCCATCTGGAAAACGATACTGAAACAGATGCGTTAGCAGAGCTTCGTCATTTGATAAGGCCGCCAAGCAATTCCTCAAGTCCCCTGGTGGTAAGATGCCCATTTCCTTGCGCAACCTTCCGGAGGAACCTCCCGAATCGGCAACGGTCACTACGGCTGTCAAGTTATAGGTATATTCCTTTAATCCCCTTAGAAGCGTTGCTAAACCATGTCCGCCACCAATTGCCACGATCTTGATCCCCCGTTCTCGCCTTCGATGGACGGTCAACTCATCCACAACTTTTTTGCCAGGCTTCAAGAAGGGACTCATCAATGCCCGATTGATGCCCAAAATCCCCCCGAACACCATTCCTAAGCCAAATAAAATGAAAATGATGGCGCGCAAAGGTCGGGATAAAAAGCGCAACGAGGCGGCCGATAACAAAGGCAACCACCAAGTTTCAGGGGCTGTACGATAAACGTGTAAGATCGCAATTCCAAGGCCGATCCCGATTAACGTCGTTCCTATCAGGGTGAGGAATAACCACCGCTTGACCCCAATTCCCGGCGATAACCAGCGAAAGAGTGGAGAAAAATCCCTTAAGATTTGTTTAAGAGCAAGCGAAATTTTCTCAAACTTCATGTCTTCCCCATCATAGCAGCCTTTCGGAGCATCGTCAACGATTCCTAAGAATCTATTAAGCATTTGAGAAAAATTTCCGTTGTGTTCATGCTATACTTTTCATGCGGTCATCATGGTTCGACCAATATCCATTTCTCATGACTTCCAATGGGACATCCTCTCCCAAAAGCTTCCTCTTTCATCCCAAACAGAGGAAGCGCTTAAGGATTATCCCCCAATTCTCAGGCAATTATTCTCTAACCGCAACATCCACACAAAAGAAAAAGCAGAAGATTTTCTCAATCCATCTTTGCTGAAAGCTCATGACCCGTGGCTCATGAAAGGGATGGAGGCTGCCGTTGACCGACTTCGTTTTGCTATCCAGAATCATGAGAAAATCGGTATTTACGGCGACTATGATGTCGATGGGGTTAGCGGAACAGCCTTGCTCTATGATTTCCTAAAGACCCTGGGTGCCGATGTTCGTCCCTACATCCCGAATCGCTTTGACGAAGGATATGGCGTCCGTCAAGAGGGTTTACAAACGCTCCAAGGAGAAGGGGTCAGTCTGGTTATAACCGTTGATTGTGGAGCTCGCGCAAACGTTGAGGCTGATTATGCCCGTTCCATTGGTTTGGATCTGATCATCACCGACCATCATCAACCGCACTCCCATGTTCCTCAGGCAATTGCCATGCTCAATCCCAAGCAAGAAGGTGAGACCTATCCCTACCCGGAACTAAGCGGGGTTGGGATTACCTATAAGCTCACTCAAGCCCTGGAACAGACACTTAATCCTTCAAATCCAATTTCACAGCATTATTTAGATCTGGTTGCTCTTGGGACAATCGCAGACATAGCCCCCCTAAGCGGCGAAAATCGAATTTTAGTTTCGCATGGATTGAACCAGCTCCGTCAAACTCAACGCATCGGTTTAAGAGCCCTGATAGCCATTAGCAATCTAAAGGCACAAGAGATCAACGCCTATCACGTAGGTTACCTCCTTGCGCCGCGTCTCAACGCTGCAGGCAGGCTTGAGTCGGCTTATGCGGCTTTTGAATTACTTATCACGAAGGATCCCAAACGGGCGCTCAAACTAGCCCAAGAGTTGGACAACCAAAATCGCCTACGGCAAGAAATTACCCTTCAACACGATCTTCAAGCTGGTCAGCAGGTCTTGGCTAACTACCAGGCCTCACCGCTCATAGTCGCCTTCGACAGCGCCTTTAACTCCGGTGTCATCGGATTAGTTGCGGCACATCTAGTGGAAAATTTTTACCGTCCGGCGATCGTTGCCACCGAATTTAATGGCTTTATCCGCGGTTCTTGCCGCAGCATTCCCGAGTTTCATATCACCCAAGCTTTAGACGAATGTCGGGACTTAATGGAATACCACGGAGGTCATGCTGCTGCAGCCGGCTTCACCGTCCGCAAGGAACGCTTTGACGAGCTGATCGCTCGGCTTCACCAAATTGCCCAGAGGGAATTAGGCACAAAATCGCTGAAGCCAAAGCTGCGCGCCGATATGTCACTGGACTTGGTTGAGGTGGGGAGGTTGCTTCGAGAATATCCCCTCATCCCCACGTTGGAGAAATTTCAACCTACTGGCTATGGCAATCCATCTCCCACTTTTGTCTCGTATGAAATAGAACCGAGAAACGTCCAAAAGATCGGCAGAGAACAAAACCACCTACGTTTTGAAGTAGCCCCAGCTTGGAAATGTATCGCCTTTCGGCGTGCTGATCTTGCCGAACACCTGCGCGGTAAAGTTGATATTCTTTATCACATCGAAAAGAACGCTTACAACGGAAATGTTTATCTGCAATTAAACGTTCGCGATCTAAAACCTTCCACATCTCCGTAAAGCAGCTTAATCCACAAAGCGATATTTGAACAGAGCCCACATCGCTTCGAAAGCATCCTTCATTTTTATTTTTTTACCCTCGGAATAATCCCGCGGATAAAAGGCAATCGGCACCTCAAAAATGCGCACCTTTCGCTTCAGGATTTTGGCGGTGAATTCAGGTTCAAAATCAAAACGATTAGCCCGCAATGGCATCCCTTCAATTACTTCTCGCCGAAATACCTTATACCCAGTTTCCATGTCCGTCAAGATGTTATTGTACAAGACGTTGGTAACCAAGGTCAGAATTTTATTGGCGACCATGTTCCAAAACAAAATCGGCCGTCGTGGCGCGCCGAGAAACCGAGAGCCATACACAACGTCTGCAACACCTTCTTGGATAGGTCTTAGGAGATTAGGATACTCGCGCGGGTCGTATTCAAGGTCGGCATCTTGGATCAGAATCACATCGCCGCAAACCGCTTTTAACCCGCTTCGAATAGCTGCCCCTTTCCCCTGATTTTTCGCATGAAAGATGACCCGAAAGGGCTCTTTACCCACGTAGCTCTCTAGGATCTCTCTTGTGCCGTCGGACGAACCATCATCCACAATCACAATCTCATCGGCTAATTGCATCTTCTGAACTCGGCTGAGAATTTCCCGGATCGTGCTCTTTTCATTGTACACAGGAACGATAACAGATAGTTTCATGTGCCTGATTATACTAGTTTCTGGCTTAGGAAAAATGAGTGAATAAAGTCACGTGTCTACCTAAGGCTGTTAGCAGCCCAGCGTTGTGATGCAACACTGAGGCGTTGTGCAATTTTTTTTGCGCTGACGTCAACTCACCAGAAATGATTGACCATGCTATAATCAAGAGGAAAAGGAGCGTTCGTATGACAATTCTACGACCGAAAACCGATGTCAGCGCAACACCCCAACCTGCAGCGGCTTTTGTGCCTCCACCGATTACGAATACTGATGATACTGGGCTATCTTTTTTATGGCTTCAGGATTTGGTTCTGAAAATCCTCTATTTTCAGGGTTACCTAAGCGGCTTTAAAATCGCAGAAGAAATCGCCCTGCCTTTTAGCGGAATTGTTGACCAAATCATGGAAGCCCTAAAGAGAGAGAAATTTGTAGAGGTCAAGTCCTCGCAGCAGATGGGACTAGGTGAAGGTTCATATGTGTATGGAATTACCGGCCTTGGGATTACGCGCGCCAGAGAAGCGCTTGAGCGCAGTCAGTACGCTGGTCCGGCGCCTGTGCCGATCAAAACCTACAACATGGCAATCTTACGCCAAAGCCGCGCAAAATCCTATTTCACTGCCCGTTTACTGCATCAAGCCCTCTCCGCATTGGTCATCAACGAAAGGACTTTTCAACGCATTGGGCCTGCGGTCAACTCCGGTACCTCAGTCTTTCTTTACGGACCTCCGGGCAATGGAAAAACGAGCATTGCCCGCAGCATTGGCAACATGATTTTACAAGATACCATGTATATCCCGTATGCAGTGTACGTTGACGGTCAGGTTATCAAACTCTTCGACAATGTCAATCACCAACTTGCCCGCGAAGAAAACACAACCGCAGTAGGAACCGGAACGCTGAAGTCAAGTGGCAAGCGCGATCCACGCTGGATCAAAATTCGCCGCCCCTTTATCGTTACCGGCGGTGAATTAAACATGGAAAGCCTTGACCTAGTCTACGATGATACTAATAAATACTACGAAGCTCCATTTCAAATGAAAGCCAACGGCGGCATTTTGCTCATTGACGACTTTGGCCGTCAGCAGATTCGCCCCCGCGATTTACTGAATCGCTGGATTGTCCCCTTGGAAAATCGAATTGATTACCTGACCTTGAAAACCGGACGCAAAGTTGAAATCCCCTTTGATGTGATGGTCATTTTCTCTACCAACCTACCGCCGCGTGATCTGGTTGATGAGGCTTTCCTGAGAAGATTACGTCATAAAATCGAAATTGGCGATCCTTCTTACGATGAATTCCGCGAAATTTTCAAGCGCATTGCGTCAATCAAGGGCGTGATTTACAGTGATCAAGGTCTGGCATACTTACTACAAGAGTGGTATATCAAGCGCGGACGCAAGTTGCGCGCTTCTCACCCGCGCGATCTGTGTGATCAGATTTTGGATATCTCGCGTTACTTAGGCGTTGAGCCAGTCATGTCTAAAGAACTGCTCGACCGCGCCGCAGAGGCGTATTTTGTTGACATCTAACCCATTGACTAGAGAGCAATATATTCCTCCACCTTATGAAGCAAAATAAACTTTTCGAGCTCAGACGTCCGATTGTTTTTGCCCATCGCGGCGCCAGTGCATATGCCCCTGAGAATACGCTTTCCGCCTTTGAATTAGCGATCAAACAAGGCGCGCCTGCAATTGAACTCGACGCAACCCTGACCAAGGACCAAATGGTTGTCGTCTTTCATGACTCAAGCACAGAAAGGATCTGCGGATACAAGGGCAAGATCAATCAAATGACCTTAGCAGAGATCAAAAAACTGGATGCAGGCAGCTATTTTGATCCATCATTCAAAGGGGAAAGAATCCCCACTCTCGAAGAGGTGTTCGACCTTGTGGGTGATCAACTGCTTATCAACATTGAACTTAAGAATTACCTCACTCCTTTTGACTCCTTGCCCCAACTGGTCGCTTCCTTAGTCAGGAAATGGGGGCTTCAAACCAACGTATTGATTTCTTCGTTCAACCCCATTGCTGTGTGGAAAATCAAAAAGCTTTTACCTGAAACGCCCATCGCCCTATTGGCTTTGGATGGGAATTCGGGCTGGCTTGCCCGATCACGCATTGGAGAAATCCTTAAGTACCAAGCTATCCACCTTCATTATTCCGATGTAGATGCAAACTCGATCGCATACCATCATGCCAAAGGACACCTGGTGAGCGTCTATACCGTGAATGAGGCGACGTTGCTGCGCTCGCTATTTGAACGAGGGGTTGACGGCATCTTTACCGACGATCCGATCTTGGCTCAGGATCAGCTTTATACTGAAGAGAAGCAGGCAAAGGAATGATGATCCCACCCGAATGGATTCTGTCTGCCCATCAACGGATCGCACCTTACATCAATCCAACCCCTATCACTCATGATCCCCATTTACAGATTTATCTAAAGTGGGAAAACCAACAAAAAACAGGTTCCTTCAAGTTACGAGGTGCCCTCAATAAAATGCTTTCCTTACCCGAATGGGAGCGTCAACAAGGGATCGTAACCGCCTCTGCTGGCAATCATGGGGCTGGTGTCGCCTTTGCCAGCCAACTGATCGGGATAAAAGCTACCATCTTTGTCCCTCACTCAACACCCCCGATCAAATTAAACGCTATCCAAGCGTTAGGCGCCGAAGTGAATCTGATCGAAGGTGGATACACTGAAACTGAACAATACGCGATCCACTATGCCAAAGAACGCCAGCAAATCTACATCTCGCCTTATAACGACGCTCAGGTTATCGCCGGACAAGGTACCCTTGCCATTGAAACGTTGCGAGAGCTACCTGAAGAAAAGATTAGAGCATGGATCGTTCCAGTAGGAGGGGGCGGATTGCTGAGCGGCATCGGAGCTGCGCTGCATGCCTCTGCTACCCAATCCTCCCTGCTTCCTAAGCTAATCGGCGTTCAATCCGAAGCCTCTCCCTATATGGAACAGCTTTATACCATCGGACGACAAGAACACGTTGTCGAGCAGCCCAGCCTTGCCGAGGGATTAGCTGGTGCAGTTGAGCCAAACTCGATTACTATTCCGCTGGTAAAGGAATATGCTGACACGATTCTGTTGGTCAGCGAGGAAGACATCCGCGCCGCTATCCGCTATGCTTGGTTTACATACCATCAAGTGGTTGAAGGATCGGCTGCAGTTGTCCTAGCAGCCATTCTCGCCGGGAAAGTCGTTGAACGTCCAGCCCTCTTGATCATCTCCGGTGGTAACATTGAGCCACAACTCCATCGTAATATTGTGAAGGATCGACAATGACTCAGCCCACTCCCGATGAAATCATGGTTGTTTGTATGGCGCGACAGATCCAAGATGGGGAAATTGTTGCACAGGGAATTGCCACTCCCCTTGTCGCAACAGCCTATCTGTTGGCGCGCCACACGCACGCCCCCCACTTGTATTTTGCCTCGGCAATCGGTCAGGGCATCTGTCGCGACCCTGCGCCGATGAGTTTATCAAAAATCGAGAGCTTGTGGCTTGACCAAGCGTTAGTGCATGTTGGCTTTGTCCGCGTGGCCGCCGATATTTTACCGGTTCTGAAGCCCAAAGAGTTTTTCCGCCCCGCGCAAATCGACCGCCAGGGGAATTTCAACAATATTGCCATCGGAAAAGAACTCCTCCACGCCAAAAACCCCAAATTACGCTTGAGACTACCCGGAACAGGTGGAATTCCCGATGTAACCGCCTTCATCAGTGATATATATTTATATGTGCCGCGTCATTCCAAAGCAACGTTTGTCGAAAAAATCGATGTTTGTTCCGGCTTAGGGCATTCGCCAGCCCGAAGGCGAGGAAAAGGAGCTGTGTACCTCGTTTCAGATTTAGGTCAATTTGATTTTGCAAATGGATTTATGCGACTCGTCAGCGTCCATCCAGGGGTGACCATCGAACAAATTCAACGCCATACTGGGTTTTCGCTGGAGATCGCGCCTAACTTAGTTGAGACCCCTTTACCGAGCGAGGATGAAATTAACCTCCTTCGCAATCACATTGACCCCCTCGGAATCCGCAAGCTCGAACTATTGAGCGGCGCTGAGCGGCGAGAACTGCTGCTCGAAATTCTCGGACAGGAACAAATGAAATGAGGAGCCAACAGCGGAGTTGGTTACTTCTCACTTTATTCTTTATCTCTTTGGTCCTTGATCCAAGGCTTGTTTCCGCAAGGACTGCGCAACCGCAAAGTCCTGCCGCAGAACAAGCAGAGGCATTGTTGCAGCAATTGACACCGGCTGAAAAAGTGGGCCAACTGTTTTTGGTTTCCCTTAAAGGCTCTGCCATTAATCCCACCGATCCCATTTACTCACTCATCACCCAATATCACATTAGCGGCGTGGTACTATCTGCTGCCAATGACAATTTCACCCAAACCGAAAATCTCCTTCAGCAAACCCAAAACCTGATCCAGTCCTTGCAATCCCTCAACGCTTTTCCACTAACTAACACGCTCACGACCACTACACCGCTCCCACCCGGCGCATATATCCCCCTGTTCATTGGCATCACACAGGAAGGAGGAGGTCCACCCTATGACCAACTTTTTAACGGGGTGACCATTTTACCGGATGCCATGTCTATTGGAGCAACCTGGAACCCCGAGTTATCTCGCCGAGTTGGCGAAGTGGCTGGGAAGGAGCTATCTGCTCTGGGCTTTAACCTGCTATTCGGACCGGCTCTAGATGTTTTGGAAACACCTCGCATAGAAGGCTCTGTTGATCTCGGCACACGTTCATTTGGGGGAGACCCGTACTGGGTGAGCGTCTTGGGGAGCGCCTATATTCGCGGCGTCCACGAGGGTAGTCAAGGAAAAATGGCGGTGGTGGCAAAAAATTTTCCCGGCAATGGAGGGGCTGACCGTTCACCAGAAATCGAAGTCGCTACTGTCCGCAAATCTTTAGAACAATTGAGAACGTTCGATCTGTTACCTTTTTTCAAAGTCACTGGCGATGCACCAGACGAGCTATCTTCAACAGATGGCTTGTTGGCTGCTCACATTCGCTATCAAGGTTTTCAAGAAAACATCCGTGCTACCACCCGTCCGATTAGCTTAGATCCAGAAGCTTTCAAACTTTTGATGAACCTGAGCCCGATCGCCGAATGGCGGAATTCAGGCGGATTGATGGTTTGCGAAAACCTTTCCGCGCCGGCCGTGCGCAATTTCTATCAACTCAACAACGAGAAATTTGACGCTCGCTTGATCGCTCTCAATGCCTTTCTTTCCGGCAACGACTTAATCCACCTCGGAAGCATTGTCTCAGATGGAGACCCGGATGCTTACGTCAGCATTCGGCGCGTGATCGAATTTTTCCGTCAAAAATACGAAAACGACCCAGCTTTTGCCCAAAGGGTCGATCAAGCAGTGTTGCGCATTCTCACTTTGAAGTATCGTCTCTACCCTCAATTCGATCCAGATACCGTGCTATCCACACTGGGTCCGATCGAACAAGTTGGAAAAAATCAACAAGTAACCATTGAGGTCGCCCGCAATGCAGCTACGTTGATCAGCCCGAAACCCGAAGAATTATCTAGCAATCTCCCAAATCCGCCGCGCATCAACGATCGTCTGGTAATTTTCACCGATGTCCGCACCTACCAGCAGTGCTCCCAATGCCCCCCGCAAACCTTGCTTGGGGTCAATGACTTAGCCGAACAAATAAAACGGTTGTACGGTTCTCAAGGTAGTGGTCAAATCTGGCCTTCAAATATTCTCTCATATTCCTTTGAAGACTTAACCTTGATGCTGAACAAGAAACCCGATGCACCGCCAATAGAAAGCTCGTTGAAGAGTGCCTCGTGGATTGTTTTTAACCTGCTTAATGTAGATAAAAACACTCCCAACTCACAAGCTCTTCAGCGATTCTTGACCGAACGCCCTGACCTCTTTCAGCAAAAAAAGATCGTTGTCTTTGCTTTCGGCGCACCCTATTATCTCGATGCGACCGACATTTCCAAGCTAAGTGCCTATTATGGACTGTACAGTGCTTCTCCATTGTTCGTTGAAACCGCGGCGCGTCTTCTTTTCAAGGAGATTATTCCCCAAGGTGCATTGCCCGTTTCGGTGCCTGGCGTTGGGTACGACCTAATTACCGCAACATCCCCTGATCCAGACCAAAACATTTCTCTCTTTATTGATATTGCCCAGAATTCGGAAATCTCATCCGACCAGAGCGGAACTCCCCAATCCACCCCAACTCTCGCATTTAAGATCGGCGATTTCCTACCCCTGCGCACTGGGATCATCATAGACCATAACGGAAATCCAGTTCCTGACGGTACACCCGTGCATTTCATCATCAATGCCTCAGGTGAATTGGTAAGCCTACCTCAACCAGTAACGACCCAAAACGGGATTGCCCAAGCCATGGTTAAGCTAACCAGCGCCGGTATATGGGAGATTCGAGCGGAGAGCTATCCGGCTAAACAGTCCGATGTGATCCGCCTTGAAATCCCTAAAGAGGAAGTTCAATTGATCACAATCATCACCCCAACCGAACCTTCTACGATCACTCCTCAACCCTCTCCGACTTTGATTCAAGCAATTGAGGAGACGCCTGTCCCGCCTTCCTCCATCCCAAATAACACCTTGCGGCTTTCTGATTGGTTCATTAGTTTCGTCATCGTTGTCGCCATAGGCTATGGAAGCTACCGCTTCGCTTTCCTATTAGGGCAAGTAAGGGCAGGAGTTCAAAGTGGTTTGGTCGCAATTATCGGAGGGCTTTCTGCTTATTCATACTTAGCCTTAGACCTACCGGGCGCACAACAACTTCTGACGAGGATAGGCACTTTTGGTGTGATCTTGATGACCACACTCGGCACGATGATCGGCTTGGCACTGGTTTGGATTCCCCGCGGGTTAAGAAACCGCAAAACATTCCTTCCTAGCGGACAAATGTCAGAATCAAACTCAGCAAAATAACCCCCACTGCCAAAATTGCTAAGGTCATTTCCAAGGGCGAGCTAATGAGGTCGAGAAAGGTTGGAGGAGGTAGGCGCGTCCTTGAGGAAATGGTCGTCTCTACATTGCCGAGCAAAGCACGTCGGAAGGTTTCCACATCGGGTGGTCGATCTTCAGGATGCAAACTCATTGCCCACAAAATCGCCCGCTCTGTGCGAACGCTAATATCCGGATTAATCTGCCGCGGGGGAATTAGGGAATCTGGATTCAAGAAACGTTCATGGGCTTCAATCGGGGCGGTGTTTGTCAATAGATGATATAGCGTTGCTCCAAAGGCGTAGATATCGCTGCGTGTATCTGTATGGCTGGCATCTCCGCCGTACTGCTCTAAGGGGGTATAAATCGCCGTCCCTTTTCCTTGAACTACCGTCACCGTAACCTCACCTTTTACTAACATTTTGACCAACCCAAAATCGACCAATTTCAGCATTCCCCCAGGGGTATATTTCAAATTCGAAGGCTTAATATCGCGATGCAAGATCGGGGGGTTTTGACTATGTAGATAAGCCAAAGCATCTGCTAACTGATTTGCCCAATTCAACACATCTCTTTCAGATAAAAATGTGCCCTTTTTCTGAGCTTCCAGCATGATCATCTGTAAATCTTTACCCGGCACGAAATCCATTACCAGATAATCCCTACCGCCAATCGAAAAATAATCCGATACTTTGGGCAAATTCGGATGATCGAGACGCGCTAAAGTGGTGGCTTCCCGTAAGAACTGCTCACGAGCTTCTTGGATCAAGTCCGAGGTCAGCGTACGGTCGTGTACAACTTCTTTAACCGCGCAAAGACGGCCTTCGAGGCGCAAATCATCTGCTAAGTAGATGCTCCCCATCCCCCCTTGACCGATGATCCGCCGAATTTTATAGCGATTTCTTAATACTTCTCCCGGTCTTAGCGCAGTAGGCATATCTACTCACTTCTCGGCAGGCAAATGCGGCGTTTTCGCCCAGCCAAGAACGACAAAATAATTTCTGACAAACGATCAGGTCTACTTCATCAACCTTGTGTTATTATACACGTAGAGAAGGTGACCAATGGAAGAAATCTCTGAAAATGTGCCCTTTTTGGTTGCCCAGGGCGGTCCACTCAACGGTCAACGTTGGGCAATTCTAAATGAACTGCTCATCGGGAGAGATGAGAATTGTGATATCGTCATCCCCGAGCGGCAGGTCTCGCGGCACCACGCGCGCGTCTCCCGCACTTCTCAAGGGACCCTATTGGAGGATTTAGTCAGCAAAAACGGCACCCATCTCAATGGCGTGCTCATTGCTCAACCGACCCTCCTTCAAGATGGTGACATCATTCAAATTGCCCTTGCCCAAGTCTTTTATTATCTTAGTTCCGATGCCACCTTGCCTTTAGAGGAGCAACCTCCCTCAACCTCGATCTCGAACCTTGCTTTACGCCTCGATAAACGCTCGCGGAGAGTTTGGATCCGCAATCATGAAATCACGCCGCCGCTCTCTCCGCCGCAGTATACCCTTCTGGAAACCCTTTACGAGAACCCCGATCAAGTGATTGCACGCTCTACCCTGATCGAAGCGATTTGGGGCGAAAAGGAAGCTATTTTGGTCTCCGAACAGGCTTTAGACGCGCTGATCCGCCGCTTACGCCAGCGGCTTGCTGAAGTTGACCCACACCACGAATATATCCAAACCGTTCGCGGTCACGGTTTGAGGTTGAACAACCCTCCCTATTAAGGAGCGTTCAAGCTTCTTTCCATCGAGAAGCGCAGCATCTTTTTATAGATGGCTGAGACTCGCTCGCCAAGTTCTCGGTTTTCACCCTCTTGGAGCTGGTAAACTAGATTCACCATCGAGTTCAGCAGTTCAGGGGTGATTTTTTCGGCATTTTCTTCAAGGATGCGCCGTTCTTCGCTTTCACTTTCTGCCCCAAGCAGCCTCTCAATCAACTGCACTTCCTCCGGAGGAGCACTAGCTTTTTCGATAATATCTACGATCTTTTTGAGTTTTTCTAGTCGAGGAAGGTCTTTCTGTGCTTCGGCTTGTTCCAAAACGGTATTTAAGACGGACAAGAAGATGCCATCAATCACAGGGCTATATTTGACCAAGCCCTCTTCCACATCCGCTTCGGATAAGATTTGTTCAATTTTCTGACGAGTTTGCTCAACCCTTTGAGCAAGATCCTGATCATATTCTTGGGTAAATTGCAACAGGTCGTCACGCAGCTTGACCAATCTGGCACGCCCATCCCCTCTTGCACGATCAATCCGTTCACTCAAGAGTTGAAAGAATTGATAATCCATGCCGGCGCGAGCAAAGCTGACCAAAGCCCTCAGTCGATCGGCATTCGGCGCATTGATCACGATCTCAAGCAACTTTTCACGATCCAAAGATTGGCCGGCTTCCTTTAGGGATGCTAAAGCGGCTTCTACTTCTTGCACTTGCTGGCTTAAGTCACGCCCCAAAGTGGACTCTTCCATAATCATCTTCTGCAAATCCATCAGCTTCTGAGCAGACTGTTCGTCTCTCCCGGCTGCTGAGACCTCAATTAAGCGCTCTAAAAGAGCAAAGAATTGCTCATCGATCAAGTGGTCTTCCTGATGGATGATTTCCTTTTGAACATCCGCAGATGATGCCATCAGTAATCGTTGAATCAGCGACAACCTTTGTTGCTGAGCCTGGAGCATCTCTCGGGTGATTCCATCTGCCTCCAAGATCCTCTCGATCAAACCCTGCATTGTCAAGGTTTGTTGAGGCTGCAAGAGGTAAGCTTTGCGCTTTTCTTGGGGCAAATGAGTCATGACTTGATTGATCAACCCCCCAATAATGCGTTCTTGCTCATTGGGGGGTAAAGCCAACTCCTGCGGCACAAAAGTCAATAAGAGTTGTTTTTCTGGGTCATGATACACAATCGGGAGAGCTGCCGCACCCCGAAAGCCACAATGGGGGCATTGGATCAAGTTGAACGCTCCCGAAAGCAATTTCTGCTTCGCGGCCGGGTCTTGGTTGAGATCAAATAATTGTTGGATTTCAGCCTGCACAGGTCGTTTACAATTCGGACAATTAACAACAGTTTTTGGCATAATCACTCCACTTCATTACAAGTTTACTTCTTTCTTTTTGCGTCTTTCGGTAAAGAAAAACAAATTTTTGTGCCTTTATCGGTTTTCGGCTCTATCCAAATATGCCCCCCATGAGCCTCAACGACGGCTCTTGCAAGATATAACCCCAAACCTGCTCCTTTGGTTGTCCGCTTCGCCATATCCGAACGGTAAAACCGATCAAAAACATAGGGGATATCTTCAGGGGAAATGCCACAGCCCTCATCCGATACACAAATCACAATTTGCTCTAATCGCTCTTGTCCACTGATGCGGATTTCTCCTCCCTCTGGAGAGTACTTAATGGCGTTTGAAAGCAGGTTGGATAGCAACTGAGAGATACGGTTCTCATCAGCCATGATCACTGGCAAGTCGGGCGGTAAATCCACAACAAAGGTATGTTGAGTGGTCTGGGTACGGAATTTTTCCACGATTCGCTGAATTAGTGGCACCAGCGCAATATCGGCTAAGTTGATCGACAATACGCCTGCTTGTAAGCGGGTGGCATCCAATAAATTTTCAATCAGCTCTGTTAGGCGATCAGCCTCTTCCTCGATTACGGCGAGACTATCTTGGACGATCATGGGGTCCCAATGGGCATCTTCACGACGCAACGTGCTTACATAGCCTTTTATTAGCGCCACAGGGGTTTTCAACTCATGGCTAATGACCGAGATAAAAGTCGTCTTGAGCTCGTCAGCCTCGCGAAAACGGGTTATGTCGCGGACTGTTGCAATAATGCTCACCAATGAACCGTCTTGACTCATCAGAGGGGCATACGTGATCCCAACAGGCAAGGGGCTGCCTTGTGGCCGATGCAGGTCGCCCTCCACGTATAGGGTAGCATTGGGCGTTAAGGGCCAACCTCCAGCCTCAGCTTTTTCCAAGGTCATCTCTTCCTTTTGCTTGACTAGAAAAACGACATCCTCATGTCTGCGACCGATAATCGCTTCTTGCGGAATGCCCGCCATACGGGCAAAAGCCGGATTGCAGCGTTCAATACGATGATCGGCAGCAATGATCAAAATCCCATCTGCAGCCGAATCCAATACTGCGTCAAGACGTTGCTTTTCGCGGCTGACCTGAGTATAGAGTTGAGCATTGTACACTGCAATGGCCGCTTGGTCGGCGAAGCTTTCCAATAAAGCCCGATCGTTGGAAGAGAAAACCCCAGCGTAGTTACGGAAAATAAAAATCAACCCGATCACTCGCCGGCGCACCACCAGCGGCAAGCCTACGCCGGTCAACAATCCAAAGCTGGCTGTGTGGGTTAGCTGTTGAACAACGTGATTGATTTCCGAGAGGTCTAATAAACTTAGATCGCCTTGATTGGATAATTGTCCCAGTAAAGATTCAAGATAGCGCAGAAATGGCGTAGCCACGCCGATTGAGGCTGCTACGGTCCACCCGCCGCGCTCTTCCCACAAGGCGATCAAACCGGCTTGGCCAGCCAGCATCTCAATCGAAATGGTTAAAATACGAGCCAGGAGACTATCCAGATTGAGTTCCTGGGTAATCGCCCGGCTAATTTCTAGGAGGTAATCGCGTTGGCGAACGCGAAAATCAGGCAACAAGGGTTAGGGACTCGCTCTCACTAACAGATATGGCTTCCTCGAAAATCTCCATTGCCTCATCGATCTCATTCCGGGTGACACACAACGGAGGCGAGATGCGGATGGTGCTCTTGCCGCATCCCAAAAGCAACAAACCACGCCGAAAAGCGCTCTCTACGACTGTATCGCGCAATTTTTCCGCATATGCCTTTGTTTCTCGATCCTCAACAAACTCAACCCCGATCATTAACCCTTTGCCGCGTATGTCTCCAATGGTTGGATGACGCTTCTGAATCTCACCTAAGACCTTGAGCAAATACCCACCCATTTCAACCGCATTTTGGAGATAGCCATTCTCGATCAGTTCGATGGTAGCCAAAGCCGCAGCACAAGCAAGAGGGTTTCCACCGTAAGTGTTGCCATGCGCTCCCTTCGGCCAGTTCATAATATACTCTTTAGCAATTGTCGCCCCTAGGGGCAAACCAGAGGCAATGCCCTTTGCGGCACAGACAATATCCGGCTCCACACCCCAATGCTCGATCGCCCACCATTTTCCTGTGCGTCCTACTCCACTCTGAACCTCATCAACAATCAACAGAATGCCGTATTTATCGCACAATTCTCGCAAGGCTGGGAAGAACCCTGCGGGTGGAATGATATATCCCCCCTCGCCTTGGATGGGTTCAACTAAAATGCCAGCCACATTTTCTGGAGGTAGAAGCTGAGCAAAAATTTGCTCCTCAATGTATCGGACAACGGTCACACCATAATCCTCTCCCTCCTTTGGAATCAAGAGGGGGCGATAGGGATTGGGAAAGGGCACGTGGGTGACACCGTTCATAAGCGGGTAAAAATCGCGATGATAAAGCGCTTTACTTGCCGTAAAGGTCACAGCGCCCATCGTGCGCCCATGGAATCCCCCTAAAAAACCGAGGAATTCTGTGCGCCCTGTATAGTGGCGCGCCAACTTAATAGCGGTTTCGATGCTTTCAGCCCCCGAGTTGGTCATGAAGGAGACAGCATTGTCTAAAAATGGAGCGATTTCGTTGAGCTTTTCGCCCAGTTCAACCCATTTTACATGGTAAAAATCAGAAGAAATGTGAATGAACTTTTCGGCTTGCTCTTGAATCGCTTGAACAACTTTGGGGTGACTATGACCGGTTGCCACAACTGCGATTCCGGCTGCAAAATCCAGAAAACGATTTCCATCAACATCCCATACCTCAGTCCCTTTGCCATGGTCCATCACAAATGGATACCCTCGAGGATAGGAAGGTGAGATCACCTCCCGATCTCGCTTGATAATCGCCTTGGCTTTCGGTCCGGGCAAATTCATCACTGGCATAGACAATTCTCCTTTTCTGTGCACAAACCCTCGATTAATACTCCCGATAAGATGATTATAACATTACTCAGCATCGCTTTAATACATTCCAAATGCCATCCGCAAAATTGATGAAAATCACAGTTATTCACAGATAAATCGGCTCATAAACTTGGAAGATCATCACAGGACGCTGTGTGAAGCAAAATATCTAAGCAGAGAATCGTTGCCTTTCAGAAATCCCACTGATAATGAACCAGAACCGTTAAGAAGGGACGTTGATCGATCCATTCAATTCCAAAAGCCCACATGCGCCAATTCAATGAATCTTCTTCAGGCGCAGGACGATATCTAGCCAGATAGTTCAAATTGGCGTATTCAAAGGGCCATTGAATAAAACCATCCACCCAATCAGCGGCAATGCCTTGATTCAATGCGTTACAGGTTTCAATGCCCCCTTCCCAAACGTCCATTAACGTTGGATAGACCACGTCCATAAACGTTCCCTCGATAGGCGTCTGAGATAATTTGTCCCTCCCAAATAGATAAGAAGTTGGATCAGAGAAAATAGTTTGAATCTCCGAGCGACTACCCAAGAAGACCTCTACTTCCGACCAATGCATCCGCAGGCGTAAACCATGGATTGGGCTGACCATTTCTGCCAACTGCCTACCATCTTTTTGTCGAAAGACATCAAGGATCCTGACGGTTAGCCCTTGGATTTGAGGGTTTGAGCAAAATTGATCGGCCGCATAAGTGGTCGTCAAGGATTGAGCATCCACCCATCCCGTGCCTCCCTGCGGAAGCTGAATCTCCACCCATAGTCGTCCTCCCCGCTCTTGAGGTTCTCCGCGGACTGGAATTTGCGTTTGATTTGGTTCCAATTGCGCAATTACTGCAGACGCGGGATCAGGGCTAGCAAAAACAGGGAGGGACTGCTGATCGGGAAGGAAAACGACTGACACCATTGAGCCAAAAGACGGGAGGGGAGGAGGAGTGTTCGTTGGTGTAGCTGGCAGAGTAGAAGTCAGAGAGGGGATGGGTGAAGGAAACGACTCGGGTAAATTTGCCGTCGGATTTGGCGTAGATACCCTTCCTCCACAAGCTACGACTCCCAATAGCAAAAAGGTCATCCATTTCAATTGACGACCGATCACAAGCTATGCTCCCGGCTGTGTGGTCAAGGGTTGGTTTCTGCGGCGCGTATAGGGCTTTGACGGAGAAGTTTTTTCTTCGTCTTTTTCATCTGCCTCTTCTTCACTGAGCCGCTTGAGCAAGCGTAAATGTTTCCTTTTCGGTGGTGCGGTGGATAGAGCGACTTGTAAAACCTGATCCATCTCTTCGACCGGGATAATCCTCAACTCGTCACGAGCTTTTTGGGGCACATCGATCAGATCTTTCATGTTCTTTTTTGGCAGGATAACGGTCTTCAAGCCGGCTCGATGAGCTGCCAAAACTTTCTCGCGAACCCCCCCAACCGGCAGGATGCGCCCGCGTAACGTAATTTCACCCGTCATTCCCACATCCTTTAGCACCTCTCTTCCTGTGAAAGCAGAAACCAGCGCGGTGCAAATGGTTATCCCGGCACTTGGGCCATCTTTGGGAATTGCCCCTTCTGGAATATGAATATGGATGTCTACTTTTTCAAAGAGGCTCATTTTCAAATTAAAGTCTTCGGCACGTGACTTAAGATAGGAAAGAGCAGCCTGAGCCGATTCTTGCATCACATTGCCGATTTGCCCGGTAATTTGCAAGCCCCCCTTCCCTTCCATTAGGAGGACTTCTACCGGCATAATTTCCCCACCGTATTCGGTCCACGCTACGGCAGTAGCAACCCCGACCTCATTTTTGCGTTCGACTTCGAGATTGAAGAATTGCGGCGGACCGAGGTATTTTTCCACCAAGGCCGGGGTAACCAAGGTCGGATGCCGTTTTCCCTCCGCCTTTGCCCGAGCGATCTTGCGACAGACGCGGCCAATCTCGCGTTCCAAATTGCGCACTCCTGCTTCATACGTATATTCTCGAATGATCTTGACAATTGCGCTGGGGTTAAAGCGAATCTGGCTATTTTCTAAACCGGTTTCCTCTAATTGACGCGGGATCAAGTAGCGCTGTGCAATTTCGAGTTTCTCTTCTTCGATATACCCCGGAAACTCGATCACTTCCATCCGATCCAACAAAGCGGGTGGAATCGTGCCTGTATAGTTTGCGGTGGTAATAAACAGAACCTTGGATAGGTCATAAGGGATTTCTAAATAGTGGTCGGAAAAGGCAAAATTTTGTTCGGGGTCCAAAACCTCCAGTAATGCCGCCGCGGGGTCACCGCGAAAATCGGCGCCCAGCTTATCAATCTCATCCAGCATGAATAAGGGATTGATGGTACCGGCACGCTTCATGGTTTGCAAGATGCGGCCGGGCAATGCGCCAATATACGTGCGCCGATGGCCGCGGATCTCCGCCTCGTCTCGCACACCACCCAGCGAAAGACGCACAAACTTGCGTCCTAACGCATTAGCAATGGACTGACCAAGGGAGGTTTTGCCGGTCCCCGGTGGACCAACAAAGCACAAAATAGGTTGCCGAACCCGTTTAGGCTTCAGATTGCGAACGGCAATATACTCCAAAATGCGTTCCTTCGCTTTAGGCAAGCCATAATGATCCCGTTCAAGGATTTGAGCGGCATGTTTGACATCGAGATTGTCTTCTGTCTCTTGGGTCCAAGGCAAATCGAGGATCCAATCAATATAAGTGCGCAGGATTCCGATCTCCGGCGACATGGGTGGCATCTGGCTCAATCGATCGACTTCCTTCAATGCACGATCGAGCGCTTCTTGGGGTAAATTGGCACTTTGCACTCGCTCTTTCAGCTCATCCATCTCACGCATCCAGAGATCCCCCTCGCCTAACTCTGTCTGGATAGCCTTCATCTGCTCTCGCAGATAATACTCACGTTGGCTGCGATCGACTTCGCTTTGGGC
Organism: uncultured Anaerolineales bacterium; assembly: GCA_937928795.1. Lineage (GTDB taxonomy): Bacteria > Chloroflexota > Anaerolineae > Anaerolineales > UBA4823 > NAK19. The sequence continues at coordinate 5,422 of CALFWB010000034.1, read as the reverse complement.
GCGGGAGTGAATCTTATCTTCAAGTTCTAAAACATCCGCTTCGCGCGCCAGCAGATTGACCACTTTATTGAGTCGTACCAGCGGATCAAGCGTCATTAAGAATTCCAAACGCTCCTTGACCGACGGGGCAATGGCGGTTACAACCATATCTGCCAGCCAACCCGGCTCAACAATGTTGAGGGCATAAAGATAAGCTTCTTCAGGTAGGCTGCGATTCAACTCTACACACTTTTTGAATAACTCCAAGACCGTGCGCATGGTTGCGTCGGTCTGACGGTCAATCTCGCGACTTTCGTCAACAATCCGAGCGCGCGCTCTCATGAAGGGGTGAATTTGGGTAAATTCCACGACCTGAACACGCCGCCGTCCTTGCACCAAAGCCGAACTTGAACCATCTGGCATATCCAATAAGCGCCCCACAGCCATTTCAACCCCGATCGGCCACAAATCCTCTGGGGTAGGTTCGTCAACCTCCGGGTCTCGCTGAATTAAGGCAATGAGCGTTTGATCCAAAATCTGGGCTTCTTCGATTGCCTCAAGAGAACTCTCTCTTTCTACAAAAATCGGCGAGATCATGTGTGGGAAGATCACCAGATCGCGTAACGGAATCACCGGACACTCGATCAGCCCATTTTCATCCGGTACACTGTCCGGCACCTGATAAAGCTCCTCCGTGCGACGGTGAAGCGCTTCGCCAAATTCTTCCTCTTGATCTCTCGAATACCAGTCAAATTCCTTCATAAAACATATTCCTTACTATGCCAATGATTCTAAACCAAATTTTTAGCCTTCCAAGCCTGACGAGCTTCGGCAACAACAAAAATCGAACCAGTCACTAAAACAACTTGCTGCTCAGAGACCATTTCAAGAGCTTTTTGTAAAGCAACGGCTACGTTTTCCACCACCTGTGAGGCTACTTTTTCTCGATTGACCTTCTCCTCCAAAAGATAGGGGGAAGTGGCGCGTGGATGAAAGGATTTGGTAAAAATTGCTCGATCGACATGCGGCAACAATTCTTCAAACATGCCATCAATATCTTTATCTTCAGATGCGCCAAAAATTAACAAGATTTTTCGATTTGGAAACGTCGTTTGTAAGGTCAAAATCAATTGGTTACACGACTCGCGATTGTGGGCACAATCGAGGACAACCAGCGGATTAGTTTGCAGGATTTCAAAACGCCCTGGCCAACTTGTCCTCGAAAAACCCTCAACAACCTGCGCATCGGTAACGGAGAGTGCGTTCTTGCGAAAGCAATCGATAGCCAAATACGCTACGGCAGCATTTTCCACTTGATGATTGCCCAGTAGAGGTAAAGCAACCCGTAAGGTTTTAGCGGCGTTTTGCGAAACATTTCCCGCTATCTGCTGGTAGGGGACAGTTAACTCAACGACCTGATGGGTCAAGTTTTGGTCAATAGAGCGAGCAAGGATATCGCGACCGACGACTGCCAGTGGTGCTCCTCTCTGGTGGGCTATCTGCTTTATGACTTCCATCGCCTGGGGGTCTTGTGGTGCGCTTACCACCGGAATAGCGGGTTTGATGATGCCACACTTTTCTCTTGCTATCGCTTGTAGGGTATTTCCGAGGACAAAGGTGTGGTCGTATGAGATCGAAGTGATGACCGACACGACCGGTAGGACAACATTGGTTGCATCCAAGCGCCCTCCCAAGCCCACTTCAATTACGGCTGCATCCACCCTGACCTCCTTGAAGTAAAGGAAGGCAAGAGCTGTTGTGATTTCAAAGGTCGTCAGTTGAGGGATGGCTTCAATGTGCGGCTTGATTCTTTCCACCAATTCAACCAGATCCTGGTGAGGAATCGGGATGCCGTTCACTTGAATCCGTTCAGCATAATCTTCGAGGTGGGGTGAAGTGTACATTGCGGTGCGATAACCGGCTGCCTGGAGGATCGAACTACACATTGCCGTAACCGAACCCTTGCCCTTCGTGCCCGCCACATGGATCAGCGGATAGGCTTTCTGAGGGTCTCCCAGGCGACGCATTAGTTCAGCCATACGCGCGAGGTCAAAATTCGCTTGTGCTAAACGGTCAGCTTTGGTTAGGCTGTAATCGACAAAGGAGTACAGGTAATCTAAGGTTTGCTGATAAGCCTTCTCATCTTGCATGGCGGATGGATTGTAATCCCTCGTGGTCAGGATTGCAACCCTTACGCGTGGTAAAATTTTGCAGTGCGTTCGGTAAGACTGATGTCCCTCTATTTGCTGGTCACTCTTGCGTTCCTCTTTTTTGTCTTGCTCATTCTCCCTCGAGCAGTTACCGAGTTATTTGCTCGATCTCGAATTCTATCTCTGGAGAAAGTATCTTCAGCACCGGTAGCGATTGTCTTTGGAGCCGGCTTGCGTCGCGACGGGCAACCGACAGTGGTCCTGCGCGATCGGGTGGCAATGGCTGCTCAACTTTACTTTGCCGGCAAGACGAAAAAGCTGCTCATGAGTGGAGATAATCGCTTTATTGACTATAATGAACCGCAAGCAATGCGCCAGTATGCCTGGTCTTTGGGAATACCCGATGAGGATATTGTTTTGGATTTTGCCGGCAGAAGCACCTACGAGACCTGCTATCGGGCGAAAGCAATCTTCGGCGTCGAAGAAGCCATCCTTGTCACACAACGTTTTCACCTGCCGCGTGCCCTTTACACCTGTCACATGCTGGGGTTGAACGCTATCGGCGTTGCTGCGGATTGGCATCCCTATCGGCGGAGCGCAATTTGGTTCTGGCAAATCCGCGAAGTATTCGCCACTTTGAACGCATTTTGGCAAGTGCACATCCGGCGTCCTTTGCCGGTTTTAGGAAATCCTGAACCCATTTTTCCGGAGAAAAGCCCATGAACCGTCAACAAGCTTTGGCGATCTTGCACGAATACGTTCAAAATGAGAATCTGCGCCGCCATATGCTAGCGGTTGAAGCCGCTATGCGCTATTACGCTGAGAAATACAACGAGGACCCCGAAAAATGGGGGATCACTGGGTTGTTGCATGATTTCGATTATGAAATTCATCCCACGCTGGAGTCTCATCCACAAGACGGGGCAGAAATTCTGCGGCAAAAGGGCGTCCCCGAGGAAATTGTGCGCGCCATCTTAAGTCACGCCGATCATACTGGCATCTCGAGGGAATCCTTGATGGAGAAAGCCCTCTACGCTTGCGATGAAATCACCGGGCTGATCATCGCCGTTGCCCTTGTTCGTCCTTCGCGATCGCTTGACGACCTCGAAGTTTCGTCAGTTAAGAAAAAATGGAAAGATAAGGCATTTGCCGCCGGCGCCAACCGGCAAGAGATTGAAAAAGGCGCTCAGGAACTGGGCATTGACCTTTGGGAGCACGTTGGCAATGTCATCCTTGCCATGCGCCGCGTGGCAAAGGACTTAGGATTTTGAATTTTTAAACCGCAATTGATCTGAGCATGAACTTTTTCTACAAATTCATCCGCGCTAGGAAATAGGGCAATTGTTTTCGCCACCACGGCCAGTCGTGGTTCACATCGTATCCCCAAAGGTCAACCCAGACGGGGATGCCCTTTGCCTCTAAGATCGCCTTCATCGCTTTTGCATCTGCTTGCATGGCATCTTCCCAGGCTCCTTGACCACAGCAAATGATGATCTGACTGCGACGGTAACGTTCCAGATACCACGGGTCGTTTAAATTGGGTAAATAAATCAAAGGGCTGTTGAAGTAAATTGTCTCATCCATATAATCCCCAACGAACATTCCCAATTGAAACAACCCACTTAGACAGATCAGGGCATCAAAACGATCCGGATGACGGAAGAAGAAGTTCCCCGCATGGTAGCCGCCCATGCTGCACCCGGTGGTGAGAATTCCTTGTTGAGAATTACCACAATGGCGGTCAATAAAGGGAACGACCTCTTCTATGATGTAACGGTCATAGTCCTCATGCCGGCTGGCGCGATCGGCAGGATGAGCCTGCCAATTTGCCCAACTTTGATGGTCAATACTATCAACGGTAAATACCTTGATCTTGCCTGCCTGAATAAATTCCGCTATGGCTTCGATCATGCCAAAATTCTCAAAATCATAAAAACGTCCTTCCTGAGCTGGAAAGACGAGAACCGGCTTTCCATACCACCCATAAACCTTAAGTTCCATCTCTTGGCAAAGATGATGACTGTACCACTTATAGTATTCGATTTGCATTCGATCCTAAGCCTCCTTTTCTTGGATGAACGCAGCCATCCGTTCGATTTCACTTAAGTCAGGTGAGCGGACGAGATAGCCATAATTCCCTAAGGCAGCGCTGAAAACGCCGCTGATCGCTTCATGATGGACAACAGCCTCTCCTAATTCGGCGAGGATCTCTTGATGGGAGTGACGATAGGATTTATTGCTTTTGCGACCCACATAGGCACAATGATACGGACGGTCATTGCGTCCCTCAAAGCGATTGTTGACGATGATATTCGCCCACTCCTGATACACATCAGTATCGTTGGCATAGTTGAACATATCGGTTGTCAGTCCACCGGGCGGGCGCATATTGACCTCTAGAGCAATCAGTTTCCCTTGCGGGGTACGGAAAAATTCAAAGTGAAAGAAGCGTGCTTTGAGCCGATAGACGCGCACGATTGCCCTCCCAGCCATCTCCAAATCGGTGGGAATTTGACGAAGAGAAACGTAATAGACATCCCGATCCTCATTGACGGTTTCCATGATCCCTTGGCTGTAATAGTGGGAAGTATAGAAGACAATTTGCCCATCTTGGTCAACCAACCCATCAAAGGTGAAAATTTGTCCGCTGACAAATTCTTCGAGGAGGTACGGCGTGGGCAGTTTGTCTCGCCAGAAGTATTCCAAATCTTCTTGGCTGTTAAGTTTATAAGTTTTTGCCGCCCCAACACCAATGTCCGGCTTAGCCACAACGGGATAACCAACCTCGCCAATAAACTGCCTTGCCTGGGTGAGATTGGTGACAACCTTCCCCTTGGCAACTGCAACCCCCGCCTTGATAAATTGCTTTTTCATTTCTGACTTTTTCTTCACCTTGGTAATTTGTCTGGTATCCAAACCAAGGATATTGAAATCGGTGCGCAACTTAGCTTCGGTTTCTAGCCAGTATTCATTGTGGGAGTCAAGACCGTTAATTTTTCCGTAGCGATGAGTAAAGTACCCTAGAGCACGCAGAAGCGAGTCGTAATTATGGAGATCATAAACCCGATAATATTCATTCAAGGCATCCCGCAATTCCGGACGCAAGTTCTCATAGGGTTCATCGGCTAAGCCCAAAACGGTTGCACCAAAGCGGCGCAAGTGGACACAAAACAGGTAATAGTTAGGCGGAAAATGGGGAGAAAGAAAGACAAAGTTCATCCTTACCTCACAAAATGGATACGAAATAGGAAATAATGGTGAATCCTACTCGAAATCCTGCAAATATCAAGGGG
>CALFWB010000033.1 GCA_937928795.1 uncultured Anaerolineales bacterium | reverse complement strand
TTCTATTGGGATGACTGGCCGTGGATTTGGCTGCAACACGTTGATGGCAAAGCCGGAATGCTGGCAATTGACCGCGCTTTTCGCCCGCTTTCAGGCGTCATGCTGTGGCTGTTTAGCCTTTTTGCCGGGCAAAAGCCCCTTCTCTGGCAAGGGATCAATTTTCTCCTGCGTTGGCTGAGCGGCTTGACCTGTTATCTCGCTCTCTCCGAGGTCTTTTCACACCAAAAAAACAAGGTGGTATGGGTTGCTGTACTTTTTTTGCTTTACCCCGGCTATACCCACCAGTTTGTGGCTGTGAATAGCAGCCGCCACCTCCTAGCCTATTCGTGGTTTTTTCTGTCGGTTTGGGTGATGATCCAAAACGCTCGGGCGGCACAGTTTTCCTGGCTGAGGGCAATGGGTGCGTTGGGGCTGCAAAGCTTAGGGATGTTAACGACGGAGTATTTCTACGGCTTGGAGCTTCTTCGCCCCCTGCTACTCTGGCTTGCCCTCGAGCACCAAGCGGAACGCAAGCAGCGGATCCAATCGGCGGCAATTCAGTCTCTGCCATATACTGTGGTGTTGATTGCCGTTGTGGGTTGGCGTTTTGCGATCACTCGCCTGCCTGCTTACAACAACTACTCGATTCTTTTGTTTGATGAACGCTCGGCGGCTATTTCTACAAATTTTGTCTTTCTCCTTCGGGAATGGTTGCGTCAAATTTATGTTAGCCTGATTTTGGGGTGGGCAAAAGGTTTTGAGTTCCCTCAACCCGCCACCTTTGGCACCTTGAAGACCGGCGCCTATGGATTGCTTGTGCTGAGTACCGCCTTGTTCGTTGGCTTTTTCCTTAGCAAACTGCATCCGATCGATCAAAACAGCAAGAGCAAAGAGCTTATCCTCTTAGGGATCATCACCCTGGCGGTTGGGGGACTGCCCTTTCTAGCAGCCGGCTTACCGATGGGCGTGAACTTTCCTCCAAGCCGCTTGACCTTGCCCATGTCATTTGGGGCAGGTCTGCTCTTGGTTGGTGGGGTTGAACGAATCCCTTCGTCCCAATGGATCAAAATTAGCCTGATTGCCCTTCTGAGTGGTTTAGCAGTCGGCGCACACTTTCAAAATGCAGTCGCCTTTCAACGGGATTGGTCTTATCAAAGGGCGTTCTTTGAGCAATTGCGCTGGCGTGTACCGCAAATCAAACCCGGCACCTTGCTTTTGAGCAACATTATTAGCGAAACCCATTCAAGCGATAACTCTTTGACCGCAGCCCTAAATTGGTTATATTTCGACACAGTTCAGGGCGAAGACCTACCTCTCCTTTTCTTTTATGTGGAGACGCGTCAGGCAAGCTACTTCCCAAATCCCGTCTCTGGAGTTGAAGTGGAGCGACAGTATGGTCGTTTTCGGTTTCGTGGTCATACGGATCGAACGCTGGTTTTATTCTTTGAACCACCGGCTTGTTTACGCCTCCTCGATCCCAACTTGGACCGCTTCAATCCAACGTTAAGTGAAGAAATCCGCCAAGTGGCTCATCTATCCAATTGGGGACAAGTGGAAGAAATGCCCCACAGAGCTATTGGAGATTTTCCGTTAGCTCTGAATGACGCTGCGGAGTCGTGGTGTTATTTTTATCAAAAAGCCGAGTGGGCGCGTCAAAAGGGCAAATGGGAAGAGGTTGTCGCTTGGGGGGAAAAGGGGCGTGCCAGTGGTGACTCTCCCAACCGGGCCGATGAGCGCATTCCGTTGATACAAGGTTATGCCATGCTTGGCAATTGGTCTCGGGCGATTGAGCTGACGCACGAAACCCTGCGCATCAACCCCCGCTTAAACCGCATCCTCTGTCAACTTTGGCGAGAGATTGAGCAGAACACCGCTCCCTCAGAAAGTCAACAGTCTGCTCTCCGCACCATCTATCAGACTCTAAAGTGCGAGAACAACTAAAGCGAATCACAGCCTGTAGAGCTGCTGATACTGAGCGATGATCAGGAAATCAATTGCTTCGCTTGGGATTGCAGTACCTGCTCTGCCCATTGTTCGAACTCGGCCAGAGAGAGACAAGCCATGCGGATTTCGGAAGGGCAGAGCATTCCCACGATCCACGGGTAATCGCGGCGGATGTCGCTGGTGTAATACGCAATGAATAATTCTTCCCCGCGCTGCACGACTGCGCCATACGACGTGTCTCCAGCCGAAGGTAAATCTCCCAAGTACACCAAACCATCTTCTTGCACCACAAACAGAGCCGTGCGCTTACGGCTAAAAATACTGCCAGGGTAAGAGAAGGGCCGGTCTTTGATCGGTTGATAACGCCCGAGGGCATACACCTTGCCATGGTAGGTAAACAAACAAGGCCCATCTAAGCGGGTGAGAGAGGATTTGGCGCTGATCTTCCAAGCCGTATAGGGCGGGTCGGAAAGCGCAATGAGGGTTGACCCTTGCGGATCGCCGCGCAGAAAGTCATCGCTAAATTCCAGACGGGCAACGGCCAGCATTCGCCCATCGGGTAAGAATTCCACGTCGGTCTCATCGTTGCGATCTCCCGTGTAAATTATAGAGACCTTTTCCCAATGCTCTCCATCGGTAGAGCGGAGCAAAATCGACTGTCCGTGTTCCCACCAATAGGCCGGGACATACCAGGTCTTGCCGTCCATGCTTTTCGGCCGCCAAAAGAGCCAGCCGGCTGGTTCGACTGGCTTGAGGGGTGTCCAGTGTTCGCCGTCATCGCTCATCGAGTAAGCTGTAGTGTAAGGTTCAGGGTTGAAATCTCGGTTAAGCAAGACATACAGAAAGAGACGGTCGTTGATGACGGCAAACTTCGGGTCGCGGATGTCTTCTGGAGCGTTGCTGAATTGGGCAACTTTTTCCCATTGCATGGCATCCGCAGAACGCCAAAGTTTTAGATGACAGCGCGCACTGCCAAAGTGAAATGGAGAGGCAGCGTGAATCAGGTAGAAATAGCCGCGCCAGTAGATCAGATCGGCATTCGAGTTGTGCCAACCATCTTTGACAACCGGCCAGGATTGCAAACTCAAGCCGCGCGGAAAGCGAGCGCGATTGGGGCGCAGCATCCAATAGTTGAGCAGACTACCCAATCCAAGGTATAAGATGCCCAGGCTGAATTTCCCGACCTTGCTTACACGGCTGGATGAACGACCGCTGCTGCCCAAAAGCCAGGTGCCAAGCAAGACACCTGCCGTGCGGAGGAAGTCCAGAACGAATTGGAACGACATAAGGAACTCCTTTCGATTGTATACCTTACCCTTTCACTTCGAGTGAAGCGAAAAAGACAACGAATAAGCAAGATTTCTCCTCGCTGCGCTCGTCGAGATGACAAATGTGAATTCCTCGCTGCGCTTGTCGAAATGACATACGCGAATTCCTACCCGAACTTGCGTTATTTTTCGAGACTTGATCCACTGGTTATCCTAAGCCCATCAGCTCTGGATTCATTCTGCGATTGCCATTGATGCCTCGGGATGCGACTTCTGGCGGGTGGCAAGGGCAAGGCGGATTTGCTCATACTGCTGGCGGGTTAGGGGGTATTTCCATGCTACGGCAACCGCAGCTAAAACCAGGAGTGCGCTGAAAGGGCCCGTCATCCAGCGGATCGCCGTAAGCGCAGCTTGGCTCTGTTGCCAAACGGTCACCCCTTCGGGAGGGGCTTGGTAGCCGAAGATATTGAGGGCTTGCAAGGCAAAGAAACCCGCCAGGGCGCTGCTTAGCTTGCGGAAAAGGGTGATGGCCCCGAAATAAAGTCCCTCGTTGCGCTCGCCGCTTTGATATTCATCCCAATCGACCGCATCGGGAAGCATCGACTCGGGCAGAATACTGGCTGTCGCCACACTCAAGCCGGCCAGCGCAGAGAGGGCAATGGTGAGTGAGACTTGACCTGGCTGAACGAGCATTAAGGCGCTGAGTACGATAATCCAGAAAACCATGCCAATAATATAGGCGGGTTTCTTACCGAACCGCGCAGATAAGGCCGTCCAGACGGGGATGGAAAAGAGGGACACGACCATCAATCCACCCATCGCCAGCGACTCAAGGGCAAAGTTTTGTCCATAGAGTGGTCGTCCGATTAACGAATCACCTTCGCCAACCCAATAAACGGCGAAAAACGGCAACATACGCGAAACCAAGTCAAAGGCAATCCAGGTAAGAGAATACAAGCCAGTCACGTATAAGAAGGGCTTATTGCGCAGGATCACAGCCCACATTTTGCGCAAGTCGATCTTTTCCGGTTCCTCCAAATCGATCTTGGTTTCCTTAATCAGCAACGGGATGACCAAGAAAGGGATAACCGCTAAGCCGCCAAACAACCCAGCCACCAACAAGTAACCTTGTTGTGGGGAAGCGCCGCTGCGCACCACCTCATCCACAATCGTTGGGGCTGCTACAGCCGTAACTAAGGTGGCGAGCAGGTTGAACAGGACGCGAAAACCCGAAAGAGAGGTGCGCTCGTCGTAATCGCGGCTGATGTCCGGCACCAAAGCCAGATAGGGGACATTAACGAGGGTGTGCAAGGTATCGGTGATCATAAAGGCAAGCGTGACGTAGATCATCTTTAGGGCTTGGCTGTCGGTTGGTGGCACCCACCACAGCAGCAGGAAGCCCAAACCAAAGGGGATAGCAAAAAGCAACAAGAAAGGTCTGCGCCTACCCCAGCGCAAGCGCACCCGATCGTTGATCGCACCAATGAGGGGATCGTTGATGGCATCCCAGGCTGTACCGATTAAGGCAGAGAAACTGGCAAGACCGGGATTCAGGCGGACTACATCGGTCAGAAAGATCGTGTAGAGGAGGGCGCGAATAGTCGTGAAACTGGAGAGCGACCAGTCCCCGCTGCCGTAGAGCAATTTTTGCCAGAAGGTTAACTTAGTGGGAAGCGCAGAAGTGTTCACATGACCTCCTAAAAGGAACAAGCCGAAATGCCAACAATCGTGAGTTCGGGTTTGGAATTCGCACCGGCCGTTTCAATGAGTAGAGCGGGGAGAAATCTTGTCCTTTCGGTCGAAACCGGAAAGGCTTCTCGCTGCGCTCGAAGTGACATTTCAAGATGTTAAGCTAATCCCGAATTCACGTTATTAAGATTATACCCAGGAATGGTAAAGAAAAGATTGCAAAAGATTAATATTGGATTAATTGTTTAACAATCAATCGTATAACTGTAGTATAATCAACAGCAATGGTAGCAGCGACGTTTTGGCTTCTCCGTTCCGATAAGATTGTTGAATTGATTTACAATCAATTGGTGAACAATCTCACCGATTGAAAGGAGAAAGAGCGATGAAGAAAGTCCAACGTCCCCCCACTTTAGCCGTCGCAGCCGCCAACAGCATTAAGGACGCTATCCTCGAAGGGCAACTCTTGCCCGGCGAACCCTTGCACGAGATCGAACTCAGTGAAAAATTGAACATCTCACGCGGTACGGTGCGTGAAGCCTTACGTCTGCTCAGCCAAGAAGGTTTTGTAGAAGTGATCCCCTACCGAGGGGCTTTTGTGACCTGTTTGACCCCTCAGATGGTGGAGGAAATCTACACCCTGCGCGCCCTGTTGGAACCTTATGCGGTACGCCTTTGCATGGAAAAAGGCGCCTTCGACGAAGGCACGTTAAAGCAAATGGCTGCACTTGTCAAGCGCATGGGGGAGATGGAGCAAGACGGGAATTACTCCGAGACGATCAAGGCCGATATTCGTTTTCACGAAATTATCAGCGAACGTTGCGGGCATCGCTTGCTCAGCGAAGTGCTGAAAAACCTTCAAGCCATGACGCTCATGTTTATTCTCTCAACCAAACTATACCAATCGGACATGATCAGCGATGAGGTCACGCACCAAGCCATCTACGAGGGCATCTTGAGCGGCAATCCTCAGCTCGCTGCAGAAATTGTGCGCAAACACATTACCGATGCAGGTACTTCGCTGCTAAAGAGAATGGTAGGTGAGATGGGAGAGGAGACGAAAGGATTCGGCGAAGAGGTCAACGTGGAACATTTCACTTAATTGGGAGGGTTGAATTGGTTACACCGTTTGAAAAGCGCATCTTAGAAGAACGTCAACGCATGAGCGAGTCAAGCGACTCTCTCAGAAGGCGAGTCGAGGAGTTAGCCCCTGGAGCAAAAAGCAAAGAAGTTCTGCTCAAAACCCTTCAGTACGAGTCGAGCGGACATCTCGATTTCGCTCTGTTTCCTTGTCCGCCGGTCATTGATCACGGGGAAGGTGCCACGCTCTACGATGTGGATGGAAAAGAATATATTGACCTCCATGCTGGCTTTACGGTCAACGTATTAGGGTACGCTCAGGAGGAAATCAACCAAGCCATTAAGGATCAATTGGATAAGGTGATCCAATTTGCGGAATTGCCCATGGAGCCGCGCGCCGAACTTGCCCGCTTGCTGGTTGAGCACACCGCTGGAGATTTCGAGAAAAAAGTGATGTGGGCGGTTACCGGCGGCGAAGCTGTGGAGATCGCCATGAAATTGGCCCGCTGGTATACGGGTAAGCCTCTGATCATCACCCATTGGGGCGATTACCACGGACGCACAGCGGGGGCAATGGGCTTGACCAGCAAAGCCTTTATGATGGCGTATAGCTATCCTGTCCCACCCATGGACAGCGGCATTGTGAAGATCCCTTTTCCCTATTGCTATCGCTGTCCTTTTGGAAAGGAATATCCGAGTTGCGATTTATTCTGCGCCGATCAATTTGAAAAGATGTTCGAGAGCAAAGAGACCTGGCTCAACAATCCCAAAGCCAGAGTGGTGAATGTGGCCGCCATGTTGATTGAACCGTTTCAAAGCTCGGCTGGCTATATCCTCGCCCCGTTGCCTTACCTAAAGCGCATGAAGGAAATTGCCGAGAAGTATGACTTTGTGTTTATCAGCGACGAAGTACAAAATGGCATGGGCAGAACGGGCAAACTATGGGCGATCGAACACGCGGGGGTGGCGGCCGACTTAATCACTGCGGCAAAATCGCTTGCCAACGGCTTGCCGCTCTCGGTGGTCATCGGGCGCAAAGAGATTCTAGACTCCTGGGGTCCGGGCGCGCACTCCTCGACCTTCACCGCTTATCCTGCCGCCTGCGCCGGTGGGGTTAAGCTGTTTGAAGTCTTCGACCGCGATCACATCCTCGAAAGCGCAGCCGAAAAAGGGGCTTATTTTCTGGATGGTTTGTTGGATTTGCAAAAGCGACATCGCTCGGTGGGGCATGTCAACGGTTTGGGGTTGTATTTGAGCATTGAGCTGGTTAAGGATCGGCGCACCAAGGAGCCGGCAGCCGAAGCCTCGGCCTGGGCAGCGCGACGTCTCTTAGAAGAAGGCGTGATTTGTATCTACTCAGGGTACTTCTACAACCGCCTGTGTTTTGCGCCGCCCTTGGTGATCGAAAAGGAAGCGATCGACCGAGCCTTGCGAATCCTTGACCGCGTGCTCGGTGAGATGGAAGAGAGGTTTCAAACCCAATTTTCGTGAGGAGGTGCAAATTTTTTGAGAGGAGACCGGTTCTAAGTAGTGTTATTTCCTAAAAATCATAAAACCCTTAATTTGAAACTTACGAGGAGGCATAAATGTCGTCAAGAAGATCCATCAGTCGTCGCGATTTCTTAAAGTTGTCTAGTCTAGTAGCGGGGAGCGCAGCTCTAGCCGCGTGTGCACCCCAAGCCACCGAAGTTGCACCACCGCCAGCCGCAGCCACCGAAGCGCCTGCCCAACAGCCAGGGGCGCCTGCAGTTAGCAAGCCGATTGAGATCATTCATTGGTCTTGGTTGGCGGCTTCGGATGGCGAAGTTTGGCAAAAAATGATTGAGAGCTTCAATGAAGCTCACAAAGATAAGAATATCCAGATCAAGATGGAGCTTGTGCCAGAAGAACAGTATGTGACGAAAGTGGTTGCAGCCGCGGCAACCGGCCAAGCCCCTGATTTCGGTTGGGGTACGGCAGGATTGCGGGCTAAGATGATCAAGGACGGTGTGATTGTTCCTATGGATGACTACGTGGCTAAGGTTGGATTAGACCTCGCCGATTTCACCGAATCATCAATAAAGGCTTCGCGCTACCCGACCTTTGACAATAAGCTGTTTATGGTGCCCATGGATGCCATGAGCTTGCAGATGGAGGTCAATCTCGACCACGTCGCTGAAGCGGGTTTGAGTATCGACAATTACCCGAAAACCAATGAGGAATTACTCGATTGGGCAAAGAAGATGACTAAGCTGGAAGGCGATAAGGTAGTCCGTTCGGGCATCATGATGACCGGTTCGGGTGTGCAACCAACGGTCACGTGGGGCATCGTGGCTGCCCAGATGGGCTTCCGCCGCGCCAGTGATGATCTTAAGACCGCCTGCATTAACCCCGAGGCTGGCATCCGCGCCATGGAATGGGTGTTAGACCTATTTGACAAGCATAAAGTTTCCACTCGCGATGTGACCGACCGCTATAAAGCCTTTGGCACTGGCGAAGGTTCCATGTTCTGGACCGGACCTTGGACGCTGAACGGTTATGTCGAACAAGGACTAAACTTTGCCACCGTGCCATTCCCGAATATCGGAGGCGATCATCGCACCTACTTTGAACTGGGTGGGCTTGAGATGTATGTCCAGAAAGACCCGGGCCGCTATGAGGCAACCCTTTATGCCATCAAGTGGCTCTCGGATAACAGCTTCCTCTGGACCACGGTAGGACGGGGCGCTGCAGTGCGCAAGTCGATCTTGAACCGAGAGGATTATAAGACCGCTGGACATCCTTGGAGTGTCCGAGGTGCCTTCATTGAAGGGATGGACTTTGCTACGGAAGGTGAAATCCCTGTCCTAGAAGCTCCTGATTTCACCATTTACTCTGGCGGTAACTTCCTTGCCAAAACCCTTGAGACGGTTTGGACGCGCGAGAAATCGCCTGAGCAGGCAATGGAAGAAATCCGACAACGCTGGCAAGAAAATCTGGATAAAGGCTAATCTGATTTTTGCTGGGGTGTGGATAGAGAGCAATCTCTATCCACACCGATTTCATCAAACGAAAAATGATACGGGCACAAAAAACTCCTCGTCCACAAGCAGAGTGGCTTTATCGCCTCAGGCACATGAATTGGCAAGGCCAACGCATTGATTGGTCTGGTTATGTCTTCGTTCTACCCTTCTTTATTCCTTTCCTAACCTTTACCGTTGTCGCCATTATCTTTGGAGCCTATATTGCCTTTACCAATTGGAGCATTATGGGCTCTCCAGAGTGGGTCGGCTTGAAAAATTTTCAAGAAGCCTTTCGCGATCCGTGGGTTCGGAAAGCTTTTCTGAATATCCTGCGCTATGGCTTGTTGATCGTGCCAGGTGTCACGATCTTAGGTTTGTTGTTTGCCTTATATGTCAATCAACGTTGGCCCTTATCGACCTTTGCTCGGACGGCCTTTTATTCGCCGAATGTGGTCTCGGCAACGGTCATCGGCTTGGTCTGGGTGTGGATTTTAGACACCCAATATGGTTTGATCAACAATTATCTCAACAAATTAGGTCTTCCGAATATCCCTTGGTTGACGAGCACGCAGTGGTCTCTGATTGGGGTTAGCATCGCTTCGATCTGGTGGGATTTGGGTTTCAGCTTCGTGCTTTTCTTAGCGGCCTTGCAGGAGATCCCCTCAGAACTCAAGGAAGCTGCTTCAATCGACGGAGCGAACCGTTGGCAGACCTTTTGGTATGTGACGCTGCCGCAGATCCGTCCAGCCTTGAGCATGATTGTTACCTTGCAACTGATCGCAACGTTACGCATCTTTAGCCAAGTCTATATGATGACCAACGGTGGCCCTGCAGGTTCATCCGTGTCCGTCATTCACTATATCTACACGGAAGGTATCGTTCGGTTCCGGCTTGGATATACCGCAGCCGTTTCGCTGCTGCTGTTCTTTGTGATCTTGATTGTGACGTTGTTTCAGCAACGCCTGATTCGTGAGAGAGATTAACCATGATCCTAGCGGATTTGTATAGACGCTTTCAGTCCCTGTTAAAAAGGTTCAACTTGCGCGTGGGAGATATTCCTCTTTGGTTGGCTGGCTTAATTGTAGCCGTGATGTGGATCGCTCCTTTTGTTTGGATGGTCAGCACCTCGCTCAAGCCTCCCAAAGAAGTGCTGACCAAAGAGATCGAATGGCTGCCACGCACCGTGGTGATGGACAACTATCGCAAAGTATTTCAATATCCTGTTCTACGATGGGCATGGAATAGTTTGGTGGTGGCAGGGACAGCTACCTTTTTTGGGGTTTTATTTGGCGCCATGGCCGGTTACGCGCTGGCGCGCCTGCATTTCCCTGGCAATACATGGCTTTTTGCTATCCTGATTGCCTCTCTGATGATCCCAACGGAGATGACGATCGTGCCGATGTTTGTCGGCTTCCTCAAAGCTGGTTTGGCAAACACCTATCTGGCGATGATCTTACCAGCCATCCCGAATGTGTTTAGTGTTTACATTTTCCGTCAGTTTTTCATGGGCTTGCCAGATGAACTTGAAGATGCTGCTGCAATCGATGGAGCAAATCGCTTTCAGATTTTCTGGCGGATTGCCTTACCGCTTGCTCAAGCGCCGATATTGGCAGCCACTATCCTTTTGTTTACAACGAATTGGAATGCTTTCCTGTGGCCCCTCTTGATCGTCTTTGAGGAGAAAATGAAAACCATGCCGGTGGGCATCGCGGCCTTCACCCCGGTTGTAGGGACGCATACGCAACTGGAGGGCTTTGGCATTGCCATGGCTGGGGTAACTTTGCTAAGTTTACCAAGCCTGTTGATCTTCTTCTTGCTCCAGCGGTACTTTATTGAAGGTATCTCGCGGACCGGGATCAAAGGATGAGCACCATGCAATATCCCGATGCGTTGTTTATTGATGGCAAGTGGATGTCCAGTCAGGCGGGAAAATATTTTGAAACCCTGAACCCAGCCACGGAAGAAGTCTTGGCGAAAGTACCGCGAGCTGGGGCAGTGGATGTCGACGTCGCTGTTCAAGCCGCCCGCAAGGCGTTTTATGGGGAGTGGAGTGAGGCCACCCCGGCTGAGCGCGGCCGTTTGCTCTACCGCCTAGCGCAAGCCGTTCAAGCCCATCGAGATGAATTAGCGATGTTAGAAACGCTGGATAACGGCAAGCCCTTGAAAGAGGCTCTGGGGGACATCGATGGGGTTGTGCAGACCATCGAATACAATGCCGGCGCAGCAGACAAATTGCAAGGGGACACGATTCCGTTAGGAAAAGAAGTGGTTGATTTTACTTGGTTGGAACCACTTGGGGTCACAGCTCACATTGTGCCGTGGAACTTTCCATTGGGAATTGCAGTCCGTTCGGTGGCGCCAGCTTTGGCAGCCGGATGTACCGTGATCCTAAAACCGGCGGAGGAAACGCCACTGTCTGCTTTGCGTTTTGCAAGTTTAGCTCAAGAAGTGGGTTTCCCGGCCGGCGTTCTAAATGTGATTACCGGTTTTGGAGAAGAGGCAGGAGCAGCTCTCGTTCGCCATCCGCAGGTGCGCGGGGTTACCTTCACCGGCTCGGCTGAAACGGGACGCAAGATTATGGCTCAAGCAGCCGAGTCGCTCAAACCTCTTGTGTTGGAGTTGGGCGGCAAAAATGCTTTTGTCGTCTTTGAAGATGCTGATTTGGAACGCGCCGTAAACGATGCCGTAGAAGCTGTTTTTGGAAATTGCGGGCAAGTTTGTTCGGCAGCCTCGCGCCTGCTATTGCAGCGCTCGATTTATCAACCCTTCCTAGAAAAGTTCACCGAGCGGGCTTCTCAACTCAAGGTTGCGCCCGGCTTGGAGGATGGCGACTTAGGTCCGCTAGTCTCCAAAGAACAACTTCAGCGCGCTCTCTCCTACATCGATTTGGGCTTGAAAGAAGGAGCAAAATTGAGCTTGGGTGGAAAACAACCCTCCCACTTAACCCGCGGGTATTTTCTGTTGCCGACGATTTTTGAGAGTGTCCAACCGCGGATGCGCATCGCGCAAGAAGAGATCTTCGCTCCGGTGGTTGTTGCCATCCCCTTTGATCGCGAAGAGGAAGCACTTCAGATCGCCAACGATGTCCCTTACGGGCTAACCTCCGGGGTTTACACACGGGATATTCAGCGCGCCCTGACCTTTGCCCAGCGTCTTGAAAGTGGCTCGGTCTGGATTAACGGCTGGTATCTTGGCGGCGTCCAAGCACCTACAGGTGGCATGAAGGCTTCGGGGTTCGGACGCGAGCGCGGCCTGGCTGGAATTCACAACTACCTTCAAATCAAAAACGTAGCCATTCGGCTCTAAAGTCTTAGCATGGAGTTTTTTAGAAGATGACCCAACTTAAAGATGTAACCCACCACGTTCTCTACAAAGACCCAGAAGGCAATCACTGTACGAATCAAGTGGTGATCAAACAATTGCAAGATGGGCAAGTGATGGCTGTTTTTAGCGAGGAGCGTTTTCCTTTTCACCATGATACTGGGCAAACGGTGCTCATGCGCTCTTTTGACGGCGGCGTCACCTGGGATTTGAACACTCGCCAGGTGGTCGTGCCTTGGACGGAGACAACCGGCAATTGGGATTGCGGCCTCTATGAAATGGCGGACGGAACGCTGATCGTTAATTTCACCCTGTGTGCCTTTTTCAAGCGTGGCATCAAACCCGAGCAGCCTTCATGGAGTTCGGAACCCTATACCAAAGAGTGGGGAGATTGGACCTGGGCATATCGCTTGCGCCGCTGGATCGGCACGTTCGTGGTTAAGTCCAAAGACCGAGGGCAGACTTGGTCGCCGATGATCCCGGTCAATGTCGTTCCCCTCACCCATGCAGGAACGCGCTTGGGTTGCTGGGGGTTGCCTAATGGCTCTCTATTAATGGGGGTATATGGGCGCATCCGCGGTTACGAAGAAGAAGGCGAACATGAGTCCACCCGTTCGGCTCTAATTCGCTCAGACGATGGCGGTGACAATTGGGAATACTACTCAACCCTCGCCTATGACCCAGCCAGCATCATCGACTACGAAGAGCCAGCCCTCTTGCAGCTCAAAGATGGGCGCTTGATTTGTTTCTTGCGTACCCACGTTAACCCTAGTGGGGATGCCAAGAATCTTGCCTATGTGCTTTCCGAAGACGAGGGCTTTTCGTGGACATTGCCAAAATGGACGAATATCTGGGGCTATCCGGCTGAGTTGATTCCTTTGCAAGATGGTCGCTATCTGATGGTGTACGGCTATCGGCGTCCGCCTTATGGAGTGCGCGGGGTCATTTCCGAAGATGGGCTCACCTGGGATGTGAAAAACGAATTTGTAATTCGCGAGGGAGGGGTGCCTGGACTTCATGCTGCTGATCAGCCACCTTCGACCATGATGGATCCAGCCAGTGGGCGGATGAAAGCTGGTCAGGTCGATTGGCGCAATCCCGGCTTGTATCAGCATATTGGTTATCCCAGTGTAGTTCAGCTTAAGGATGGCACCATTTTGGTTGCCTACCATGAGTGGAGCGATGATCCGCAGCCGATTCAATATGTGCTTTGTACGCGTTTTCGTCTTGCGGACTAACGCATGAAATCTTTAGAGGCGGTTGAACACAGGATTTTGTACAAAGACCCCTTTGCCTATTGCGCACACCCACACGTGGTGAACCTGCGCAAAGATGCTTGGGTCGTGGTGTTCAACCGCGCTCCACGCCGTACTTTTCTCTTACATCCTCCTCAGGATCCCCATTACTATAACGTGATCATGCGGTCTGGCGACCAAGGGGAGACTTGGACTGAGCCACAAATTGCCCCAAATTACGATTGGTATGGAGTGGAGTGTGCAGGACTAACCCCTCTTTCTGATGGGCGCCTGATGTTGAACCAGTGGCGTTTTCGCTGGTTGCCGCTTGACCAAGCCCGTCAAATGCCTGATTCTTCAGCTTTCCTGTTACCGGAAGATTGGGCTGAGCAGATCCGAGCTGACCCAGAATTAAGCCCGGTTTTCCCCTATCCGCAGGATATTGCCAAACGGATCACCTGGGCAAGGGCAAATGGCGGCGCATTCGTCCACTTCTCTGAAGATGAGGGAAAAACATGGAAAGATAGCACTGCCCTAGATACAGCGCCTTATTCAGGCGGATATGGGATGCGCGGCGGTGTGCAGCTTCCGAATGGGGAGATCCTCTTGCCTTTGAGTGATGTCCCGAAATATGAGAAAGTGTTCCTCATGCGCTCAAGCGATGGAGGGAGGACTTGGCACAAACCTAGCTTGGTGGCTTATAAAGAAGGATTGTTTTTCGAGGAACCCTCGCTGTTGCGTCTACCAGACGGTACGCTACTCATGTTGCTGCGCGAGAATACCACCCATTATCTTTATCAAACCTGTTCTGACGATGATGGCTATACTTGGCGTCCTGTGGTTCAAACGCCGCTTTGGGGTTATCCGCCTCACTTGCTACTCTTGCCCGATGAACGGGTTCTGTGTGTCTATGGCTATCGGCGTCAGCCGTATGGCATTCGAGCTGCCATCAGCCGGGATAAGGGGCGGACATGGGGCGAGGATGAAGTTTTGTTGCTTCGGGACGATCTTCCTAACGGCGACCTTGGATATCCCAGCTCGGTTTTGCGCTCGGACGGATCGATCTTCACGGTTTATTATGGGCAGGACAAGGACGGCGTTACTTGTATCATGGCAAGTTGTTATTTTCTGAACGATAAAGGATTGTAAGGAAAGGGAGAAGCTTATGACCTCTGCAACGAATGCATCTCGTTCCACGATGATCGACATACTCGCTAATCTGCGAAGCTGGTTTTCCAATGCGCGCAATACCATCTTTTTTGTTGTTGGCTTTCTGCTCTTTTGGGAGGTAGCAGTCATCGTCTTTCGCATCCCGCGCTATATCCTTCCTTCTTTATCGAGCATCATCCGCCAGTTTATTCGCAATTTTGATCTGATCTGGGAATACACGCTGGTTACCGGGTATGAAACCTTAGTCGGTTTTGTGATCGCTGTGGCAATTGGCGTGCCGCTGGCGATGTTGACGGCCTTTTCGCGCCTCTTGCGTCAGACGTTCTACCCTTTTGCCGTTGCTTTGGAGATGGTGCCTAAGATCGCTTTTGCGCCGCTCTTCGTCACTTGGTTTGGATTTGGTTTTATTCCGAAGATGATCATCGTCTTCCTCGTGTGCTTCTTCCCGATTTTGCTGAACGGCATTCTCGGTTTTACTTCCCTAAGCCAGGAGATGGTTTATTTCAGCCGTTCAACGGGTGCCAGCCAGTTGCGCATGTTCTGGAAAATCCGCTTACCGGCTGCCCTTCCGGAGTTGTTTGTAGGGTTAAAAGGCGCAGCGGTAAACGCAACGGTCGGCGCAACGATCGCTGAATGGATTGGTGGGGATGCCGGGTTGGGTTATTACATTCAGATTGCCACCGGTCAGTTGCGCATGGATTTAGCCTTTGCCATTATTTTCATGCTGACTGCATTGGGGTTGCTGTTGTTCTACATTGTTCAATTGGTTGAGAAACGGATGATCCCCTGGCATGTCTCGCAGCGGGTCTCCGTGTTTGGCAAGAGTGAAATTTAGTTGTTGTCAGGAGAGAAAGGAGGATGATGAGCATAAAGAATACCAGAGTTATTTACCCAACGATTACCCTAATCTTGTTCAATCTGATTGAGGAGAGAAGACCATGAAAACATTATCTAAAATAATTTCCTTTTTGGTTGTAGTGTCTTTGTTGGCTGCTTGTGCTCCACCGCCGCCCGAAAAGGTGATCGAGACAGTCACCGTTATCGAAACCGTGGTTGTCGAAGGCGCTCCCGTTGTTCAGGAGAAGATCATCACGGCAACCCCCCTGCCCCCCAAAGACAAGGTCACCTTGCGTTTGAATTGGTCCTACTATGGCATCCACGCAGCGTTTATCTACGGCATCGAAAAGGGCATTTACGACAAGTACAACATCGATTTGACCGTCAAGCAGGGCAACGGCTCCAGCAATGCGGTGAAGTTGGTGGCAAACAAGGATAGTGACTTTGCCTATGCCTCCAACGGAGCCTTGATCAGCAACATGGTGGGTGGCGCCCCGGTGATTGCCGTCATGTCGATCGATGCCATGGGCACCGATGCCGTCTTGTGCCGCCCCGATTCGGGGATCAAAGAATTCAAGGACCTAAAGGGCAAAACCATCATGACCACGGCCGGCGCCGGCGTAAATGACTATTTCCCCGTGGCGTTGGCGCATGAAGGCATGAGCCTAGAGGATGTCAAACTGACCAATGTTGCCGAAGCTGCCCTAGTCTCCAGCTATTTGCAGAACTTGGCGCCTTGTATTTTGGCTGGCATCGATGACAAGCCGGCTCAAATCGAGCAAGAAGGCGGCGATCCTCCGATCATCTTCAACTACGCTGATTATGGCGTTGCTCAGCCGGGCTATGTCATTGTCTCCCATCAAGACACCGTCAAAAACAATCCCGATCTGGTGCAACGCATGGTCAATGCCACCCTTGAGGCGGTTCAAGCCTGCTTAGACGATCGGGCTGCCTGTGCCAAGGCCCTTGTGGACTACAATGCTCAGCTCGCCGACACCGAAACGATGGTGCGCAAGCAATTGGATGTCTCGTTGGATATCCTCTTCTCACCCAACAATAAAAACAAGTGCTTGGGCATGAACGTTCCCGAGGATTGGGCAGGCGTTCTGGAGCTGAAGAAGCAATATCAGGGTCTGGAGACCGATATGACCGCTGATATGTTCTACACGAACCAATTTATCCCTTGCGCTCAATAGGGTAGAAGATGAGGTGGCTGTAGAGGTCAACTCTGCAGCCACCTTCAACTTCTGTGCGGAGGCTAAGTTGAAGGACTTAATTCAAATTCAAGGCGTCAAGAAGATCTATCAGAGCAAAGCAGGCCCAATTCACGCCCTAGGCCCGATTGACTTGAGCATCCAAGAAGGAGAGTTTGTTTCCATTGTCGGGCCTTCCGGATGTGGCAAGAGTACCTTACTGCTGCTAGTTGGTGGATTGTTGGAGTATGAGGGCGGGCAGATTTTGATTAACGGAAAATTAGTCAGCAAACCGCAAACGGACATCGGAATTGTTTTCCAAACGCCGGTCTTAGTGGATTGGCGCGATGTCTTAGGTAATGTTCTCCTGCAGATTGAAATGCGAGGCTTGAAAAAGGAAGCCTATGTAGAAAAAGCTAAAAATTTACTTCGCTCGGTGGGTTTGGCGGAGTTTGAGAGACGCTATCCTTTTGAATTATCGGGTGGGATGCAACAGCGCGCAGCTTTCTGCCGCGCTTTGATTCATGACCCGCCGCTAGTCTTAATGGATGAACCGCTTGGGGCGTTAGATGCTATCACCCGCGAGCAATTGCGGGTAGATTTGGAACAATTGTGGCTGCTGACCAAAAAGACGGTTCTCTTCGTCACCCATAGCATCCCCGAATCGGTGCAGCTTTCGGATCGCGTGGTGGTGTTCACCCCGCGGCCAGGTCAAATTGCGGAGGTGATTAAGGTTGATCTGCCGCGGCCGCGCACGATTGCCGTGCGCGAAAGCGCAGAATTTCAGCAGTATGTTCATCAGTTGACCGGTATCTTTATGAACTTTGGCATCTTACGGGATACGGTTAGCCCGAGTCAGCAAAAAACAGTTGTTGGTGAAGAGTAAATTATAGAGAGGAGTGTTGCAAAATGAGTCTGAGCTGTGTCAATGGCAAAATTCTCCATGTTGACCTAACCAATGGGAAGTTCTGGTTTGAAACACCCGATGAGGCTTTTTATCGCAAATATGGTGGCGGAAGTGCAATGGGAGTTTATTACATATTGCGCGAAATGAAGCCAAAGGTCGACCCACTATCGCCTGAGAACATCCTGACCTTTTTTGTAGGTGTCCCGACCGGTTTGCCGATCTCTGGGCAATCGCGCATGGTTGCAAACGCGAAATCGCCTCTGACCGGGGCAATTGGTGATGCCCAATGTGGGGGTTTCTTCCCGGCTGAGATGAAGTTCGCAGGTGTAGATGGCATTGTGGTGCGTGGCCGTTCGCCTCATCCCGTCTATCTTTGGATTCACGATGGCGAAGTGGAAATCCGCGATGCCTCTCATCTTTGGGGTAAAACGACCGGCGAAGCTGAGGACATCCTCAAGGCGGAATTAGGCGACCCGAAAGTGGAAATCGCCCAGATTGGACCGGGCGGTGAAAAGATGGTGCGCATGGCCGCCATTATGAACATGGTCAATCGCGCCAATGGCCGAACCGGCATGGGGGCTGTAATGGGCTCAAAGAACCTCAAAGCTGTTGTCGTGCGCGGTTCGCCCAACCGCGTCAAGGCCGCTCATCCAAAGAGGCTCACCGAACTGTTCCGCGGCGGTACCAAACGCATCCCGGATACGCCAGCGGTGCAATTCCTGCACATCCACGGCACGACCGGCGATGTGGCTGGTTGTCAGGCAGTTGGACAATTGCCCACTCGAAATTTCAACGAGGGACAGTTTGAGGGGTATGAGAGTATCAGCGGTGAGCTGATGACCGAAACCATTTTGGTCGAACGCGATACCTGCTATTCTTGCACCGTGCGTTGCAAGCGGGTTGTGGAGACCGAATTTATGAACCGTAAAGTCTTGCCCCGCTTTGGTGGTCCGGAATATGAAACTATGGCAACCTTAGGTTCCTATTGCGCAGTGGATAACATGCACGCCGTTGCCCTCGGCAACCAGTTGTGCAATCAGTATGGCTTAGATACCATCTCCACTGGCGCAACCATTGCCTTTGCAATGGAATGCTACGAAAATGGGTTGATCACCAAAGAGGATACCGGCGGTATCGATCTGCGCTTTGGCAATGCCGAAGCCATGGTAACCATGGTTGAGCTGATCGGAAAACGCGAGGGCTTCGGCAATGTCCTAGCTGAAGGATCGGCGCGGGCAGCCAAGATCATCGGAAAGAACGCCGAAGACTTCTTGATTACTGTCAAAGGTCAGGAAATGCCCGCCCACATGCCCCAATTCAAGCGCAGTTTGGGCTTGATCTACGCCGTCAATCCCTTTGGCGCCGACCATATGTCCTCTGAGCACGATCCGTTTTACGAGGAAGGCAATGCCGATGAGATGGCTCAACGCAATATGGCTCAGTTGGGTTTGACTACCCTGCAAGAACCCGGCAGCATCACGGCTGAGAAAGTGCGCATGGCATTTACCACCCAAAAAGTCTTTTCTGCTTTTGATACCTTTGCCTTGTGCAGTTTCGTCTACGGCGTTGGCTGGCAGTTGTATAGCCCCTTGGAGACAGTGGAGATGATTAATGCTGCCACGGGATGGGATATGACCTTGGATGAGTTCCTTCAGATCGGAGAGCGACGTATCAATCTGATGCGGGCTTTCAATGCGCGCGAGGGCTTCACCGCCGAAGAGGATAAATTGACCAAAAAATTCTTCGAGCCGCTTAAGGGAACTGGTCCAACCGCCGGGGTGTACTATAAACCCGAAGAGTTTAATTTTATGAAAGAGCTGTACTACCAATTGGCGGGTTGGGATGCTCAGACCGGCAACCCCAGCCGAGAGAAATTGGCAGCGCTGGGATTGGAGTGGATAGAGGTATAGTGAAAGCCCTCACCCCTTCAGCAAGCTCAGGGCGGTGCCCCGGCCGCTCTCCCAGCGGGAGAGGGGAGCCGTGTGCCAGCCAGTGTATTGAAACCCGCTACATGGGATGAGCTAGACAGAAGATGACTACAATGCCCACCGACTTTCAACGCGCCGTTCAGGTTGCCAGTCAGAAGCTCATCCATTTGGTGACCACCTATCCTGACCTTATGCCCTCTTTTACCGAAAACGGTAAGTGGCGGCTGCAAGAAGCCGGCTGGACAAATTGGTGTGAAGGGTTCCTTGGTGGGG
Source organism: uncultured Anaerolineales bacterium (assembly GCA_937928795.1). GTDB lineage: Bacteria > Chloroflexota > Anaerolineae > Anaerolineales > UBA4823 > NAK19. Next base: position 8,742 of record CALFWB010000033.1, on the reverse strand, counting down.
CTTTATGGTTGATTTATCTGCTCACAGGAGAACGCCGCTTTCGAGAGTATGCCGAGCATTACAGCCGCCTAATCGAAGTGCGAAAGACCGATCGCACGGTTCATGACCTGGGCTTTTTGTTTTTGCCCACTTGGGGACGTTGGTATACATTAGATGGCGACCTACGGGCGCAAGAAGTTCTCATTCAGGCTGGAAGGACCCTCGCCGAGCGCTATCAGCCGGCGGGCGGTTATTTGTGTTCGTTTCAAGGGGCGCATAGTCTCTATATCGACATTATGATGAATGTGCCGCTCGTCTTTGAAGCGGCACAATTGAGCAAGGATGACAAGCTCTTTGAAGTTGCCCTGCGCCATTGTCAGACGACCCAACGCTATTTGGTGCGGGGCGACTTCAGTACTGCCCATGAGGGCATCTTTGATCCGGAGACCGGCCGCTTTCTGCGCTATCAAACCCAGCAGGGTTGGCGCGACGATTCGACTTGGGCGCGCGGCCATGGTTGGGCGTTATATGGCTTTACAGTAGCCTATCGTTATAGCCAAGCTGCACCATTTCTAAATACTGCGCAAGGCTTGGCGGATTACTACTTGCTGCACACCCCCGAACACGGAATTCCACCCAATGATTGGGACGAACCTAACCCGCAATATCCCTATGAGAGTTCAGCGGCAGCGGTTGCTGCCAGCGGTTTGCTCAGCTTGGCAAGCTGCACAACCGATCCATTGCGGGCAAAAGTTTACCGAGAAGCCGCCGAGCGAATTCTCCGTACTTTGTGTGCGGATGAGTTCTTAGCAACCGAGCTGCAATGGGAAGGCATTTTGCGCCGTGCCATTTATCACTTGCCGGCCGGTGTCGGCGTGAATGAAAGCACCATTTGGGGAGATTACTTTTTCCTCGAGGCGATTTGGAAAGTCTTAAACGACAACTTCGCTTCTGCATAGCAGCGGAAAGCGGTTATGATTTTGGGCATAAATTTTCTAAAACGAGGTGATAAGAATGCAAACCGCTCGACATAAGCCTGAAGAGTTAGATGCGATTCGGAAATTCACTGTGCCAACTTTGGCAAATGCTATTGAAACGTTTGGGGTGATACCCTCAAATGAGGGATTTTGCGATGCCCGCATGCGCTGTCATTATCCTGATTTGCCTCTTATGGTGGGCTATGCGGTGACGGCGCGGGTGAGCACCGACCAACCGCCCAGCGAAGTGAGGCCCGGTATTGTCGAGCCAGACTACTGGCGCTGGATTGCTTCGCAAGCCGGACCAAAAGTGGCGGTGGTGCAAGATATTGACAATCCGCCACGCGGCGCCATGTGGGGGGAGTGGAATGCCAATGTGCATAAAGCTTTGGGCTGCGTTGGCATGGTCACCGAGGGAGCGGCGCGTGACTTGGATGGCGTGCGCAAACTGAACTTCCACTTTTTCTCAACCCATGTCTTGCCCACGCATGGATACGGGGCGTTTATCGATTACGGTGGCAGTGTGCGTGTGGCAGGCCTTGTAGTCAAGCCGGGCGACTTGTTGGTGGGCGATATGCATGGCGTTTTATTGATCCCAGCCGAAATTTCTCTGTTAGAATTAGCTGCAGTTGCTCAGCAGATTGACGACCTAGAGAGTGAAATTTTTGCCCTCTGTCAATCGCCTGAGTTTTCGATTGAAAGACTTGCTGAATTGGATCGCTCGGTCGCTGAGCGTTGGCCCAAACCAAGCGGCAAGGAACGAATTTTGCGCACGGCATAGGAGCAAAAACCAATGGGAAAGCGATTAGCTTATCTTCACACGGTGGCAGGCTTGACTGCCACCTTTAAGGCGTTGAGCGATGAACTGTTGCCCGGCGTTGACTTGTTCCACATCGTGGATGAAAGTTTATTGCAAAATACGATTCGGGCAAATCAACTGACTCCGCAAACCATGCGCCGCTTGCTTCGGTTGGTTATCTCAGCCGAAGAGGCCGGCGCTGACTTGGTGATGGTCACTTGCTCTTCGGTCGGTCCGGCTGTGGAAGCAAGCCGTCCGTTCGTTCACATCCCCGTTTTGCGAGTCGACGAACCGATGGCGGAACTTGCCATCCAGAGCGGGAAAACCATCGGCGTTGCCGCAACCCTCCAGACAACCCTTAAGCCTACGGCTGAGCTCATTTCCAATGTGGCTGCGCGGCAAGGGAAAGCGGTGCAGGTGATCTCGAAGCTGTGTGAGGGTGCTTTTCAAGCCGTGATTAGCGGCGATACGGCGCGCCACGATCAGTTGGTTTCGTCTGGGTTACAAGAATTAGTCCCGCAGGTCGATGTCGTGGTCTTAGCCCAAGCCTCCATGGCAAGAGTCGTCGAGAGCTTGCCAGAGGAGACCCGCCGCGTTCCCATCTTCTCTAGTCCGCGCTTGGCTGTTGAACGGTTGGCGCAGCTAATCCCTACCCTCTAGGGGGTTAGACGGTGAGGGTTAAAGTCGTTTTGTATGGCATGTTGCGCGAACGGCTTGCGAAAGAGACACGCGGCCGCTTGACTGTCGAACTGCCCGATGGCAGCCGTTTGGCTGATTTGCGCGCCCAACTCGGCATCCAAACTCAGGTGGGGTGTTCAATCAATGGGCAAATTGAGCGCAATGCCGAGCGGGTTTTACAGGATGGCGATGAAGTGCATCTCTTTCAATCGATTGGTGGCGGAAAGGAACCATGAAACTACCTAAAAAAACTGTGTTTGAGGGCTTACCTCCTGAATACCCTCACAGCCTTCTATCGGAAATTCGACAGATGGTCAAGGCATCGCGGCGGAAGGTCGTGGTCTTAGACGATGACCCAACCGGCACGCAGACGGTGCGAAACGTCGCTGTGTTGACGAATTGGCAGATACCTGCTCTGGTTCAGGCTCTTTCGGAGGATGACGATGTGGTTTACATCCTCACCAATTCGCGCAGTTTTCTCCCTCCCGATGTGGAAAAGCTAAATCGGGAAATTGCGTCTCACTTGAAAGAAGCCAGCGCTAAAACCGGGAGGCCGTTTGTCGTGGTCAGCCGCAGCGACTCGACCTTGCGCGGCCATTTTCCGTTAGAAACCGATTTGTTGATGGCGGAGTTGGGAGGGTCTTTCGATGGCGTATTGGTCATCCCGTTTTTTGAAGAAGGCGGCCGTTTTACTATCGGTGATATCCATTACGTGGCTGAGGGCGAATTTCTCGTCCCAGCAGCCGAAACCGAATACGCCAAAGATGCTACCTTTGGCTATCGTTCGTCGAATTTGAGAGACTGGGTTGCCGAGAAGAGCGGCGGCAGGATAGCTCCCTCTCAGGTGGCTTCGGTTTCACTAGAGGTGATTCGTCAAGGTGGCTCTGAGGCGGTGAGCGAACAGTTGTGCCGTCTGAAAAACGCGCAGGTTTGCATCGTCAACGCTGCCAGTTACCGCGATTTGGAAGTCTTTGTGGCTGGATTGTTGCGCGCCGAAAAAGCTGGAAAACGCTTTCTCTACCGCACGGCGGCCTCGTTTGTGCGCGTGCGCGGCGGCATGGAAGCCTTCCCGCTCCTCACCGCAGCAGATTTTGACCTTAGAGATACCCGCAATGGAGGATTAATCGTGGCGGGCTCGTACATCCGCAAAAGCAGTGAGCAAATCGCTGCCGTTCAAGCCCTGCCGCATGTGGTCAGCGTAGAAGTCTCTGTGCCGAATTTGCTGGTTGAAGAGGGACGCCGAGGGGAAATTGCTCGCGTGGTGGAGCAAGCCGATCAGGTTTTACGGAGTGGAAAAGAAGCCTTGATTTATACCAGCCGTCAATTAATTACCGGCGCCGATGCCGTTTCTTCGTTGCAAATTGGGCAGGCTGTCTCGCAGTCGCTGGTTGAAATTGTGCGTGGCTTGAGCGTCCAACCAGCTTGGGTGATTGCCAAAGGGGGCATTACCTCTTCAGATGTCGCTACAAAGGGGTTAGGGATTACTCAAGCTCGCGTGTTGGGGCAGGTCTTGCCGGGTGTGCCGGTTTGGCAAGCCGGGACAGGTAGCCGCTGGCCGGGTATGGTTTATGTGGTCTTCCCAGGCAATGTTGGTGGTCCTCAGTCGATCGCTGAAGTGGTGAAGATGCTTTCAGGAAGAACTTAATGCATCTGCCACTCGCTTGAGACGCGCATAAGCCTCCTGAGCGACCGCATCAAGCGCTGGGTCTTGAATGAAATTCATCATCGAGAGTGGGTCAATAATGCTCACGACGGCTTGTGCATCTTCCTCATAGACGATCACATTGCATGGTAGAAGCAAACCGATTTCCGGACGAGCGGTCAGGGCTTGATGAGCTAGAGGTGGATTACACACGCCGAGGATGGCATATTTGCCAAAATCGGCGTTGAGCTTTTCCTTCATCGTCTTTTGAACGTCGATAGAAGTCAAAACACCAAAACCTTCTGTTTTGAGGGCTTGGGTGACTTTTTCCAACGCTTCTTCATACGGGACACTCAATTTGCATTGAAAACCTAGTTGTGACATGAAACCTCCTTTTTCGTTAACCCGTTCTGCTGGTTAGATGCAAGCCGATCGCAGAGAGTGACATAAGATAGTCCATTACAGTACTTCTCTGCGCAGGACTCAGACCCAATGCTCCCTCAATCTCAACGCTCACTGACCGCTGATAGCTGACCCCTCTATCCCTCCCCCGCCAATAGGCGCACTTTCTCCCATGGCTTGAGGTTGCTCTCCTCTGCCAGGATGGCTCTCAATTCGAAGATTTCGTCCCGTAAGACGGCTGCCTTCTCAAATTCCAAATTCTTGGCTGCCTCTTTCATTTGCTTCTCTAGTTCTTGGATCAACTTGCGTAGCTCAGCATGTTCCAGATTCTGGGCCGGGCGGACAGCGTAGGTCGGCTTGGCTTCGGCAATGCTATGCACACCCACTCGGTCGGTCAGATCGCGCACCGCTTTGACGATGCTAACCGGGATAATGCCATGTTCTTGGTTGTAAGCCATCTGTTTAGCGCGGCGGCGATTGGTTTCGTCAATGGCGCGGCGCATCGAGTCGGTTATGCGGTCGGCGTACATAATCACTTTGCCCTCAACATGGCGGGCAGCTCGACCAATGGTCTGAATGAGGGCTGTTTCTGAGCGCAGGAAGCCTTCTTTATCGGCGTCCAAAATCGCCACCAGCGAAACCTCGGGCAGGTCTAAACCTTCGCGCAGCAGGTTGATGCCCACCACCACATCAAAGACACCCAAGCGCAAGTCGCGTAGGATACCGACCCGTTCTAAGGTGTCAATTTCTGAGTGGAGGTAGTGAACCTTGATGCCCAATTCCATTAGGTAATCAGAGAGTTTCTCTGCCATGCGCTTGGTCAGGGTGGTGACCAAGGCGCGCTGACCTTTTTCAACTCGTTTGCGGATTTCGCCAACCAAATCATCCACCTGACCGGCGATCGGACGCACTTCGACTTCGGGATCAACCAGTCCAGTCGGGCGGATGATCTGTTCGACAACTTGATCGGCGCGCTGGAGTTCATATGGACCTGGGGTTGCAGAGGTGTAAATCGTGAAGCCCATGCGTTGCTCGAACTCCTCAAAGGTCAAGGGGCGGTTGTCGAGTGCTGAAGGAAGGCGGAAGCCATACTCGACCAGAGTTGTCTTGCGCGAGCGGTCGCCGTGATACATGCCGCGGATCTGCGGAATGGTCATGTGCGACTCGTCAATCACCAACAGGTAATCGCTGGGGATATAATCCATCAAAGTCCACGGGGGCGAGCCGGGTGGGCGTTGGTCGAGATGACGCGAATAGTTTTCAATTCCGGAACAGTATCCGACCTCGCGCAGCATTTCGAGGTCGTAAAGCGTGCGTTGTTCCAAGCGTTGGGCTTCGAGCAGGCGTTCTTGGCGCTTCAGTTCTGCAAGGCGTTTTTCTAGTTCAGTTTCGATGTCGCGCAGCGCCTGTTCTAGCTTGTCTTTATCGGTGATGAAGTGCTTGGCAGGATAGATGGCAACGCTCGCCAGAGAATGGCGGATTTCACCCGTGAGGGGGTCAAATTCCACAATGCGTTCCACTTCGTCGCCAAAGAAGGTAATGCGGTAACCGTGTTTCTCTTGATAAGCGGGGATGATCTCCAATGTATCGCCGCGCAGCCGAAAGGTGCCAGGGCGCAGTTCGAGGTCGTTCCGCTCGTACTGTCCCTCAACTAACATACGCAGCAGGGCGTTGCGGCGGAAGATGTGCCCTGTCTCGAGGTTAATGACCACGCGCCCATAAGCCTCTGGGCTGCCAATGCCGTAGATGCAGGAAACCGAGGCGACAATAATCACATCGCGACGGGTCATTAGAGCAGTTGTAGCCGCCAAACGCAGACGCTCAATTTCCTCGTTGATATCGGCATCCTTCTCGATGTAGAGATCGTGCTTGGGGACGTAGGCTTCGGGCTGATAATAATCGTAGTAGGAGACAAAATACTCCACTGCATTTTCGGGGAAGAACTCTTTGAACTCGGCGTAGAGCTGAGCAGCAAGGGTTTTATTATGCGCCATGACCAAAGCCGGTTTGTTCAAGCGTTCGATGACGGCTGCAATGGTGTAGGTTTTGCCGGTGCCGGTAGCACCCAGCAGAACCTGATGGCGATAGCCACGCTGGACGCCTTCGACCAGTTTTTCGATGGCTTCGGGCTGATCGCCGGTAGGGCGGAAGGGGGCGTGAAGTTTGAAATCCATCACGACGCCTCACGGAACCGGGTTGGGTGGAAAAGCATCAACGGGTGCATACCAATCGGCGGGGTCAATGTCGGCGGTGACTTGTCCGGGCTGAACTGCGACAGGGATGAGGGAGTGGTCGGTGCATTCGGCGCTCAAGCCACAGGGCACCATCTGCGTATAGCCTCCCGCCAGCAGCCCATCTTTGGTATAGGCAATTACATGGTACTGGCCGGGCGGCAGGTTGTCAATTTGATAGCTGGTTTGGTTCTCAACCGTGTCCACAAAATAAGCCTCTTGGGTGGCAAGCTGGATAGCGACCACCCTCAAAGGAGGGATGAACTGGCTAGGATAAGAGAGGTTGCCGCGAATACTGCCAAACTCAGGCACGGACGGGGACGGTGATTGAGCTGCCTCTAAAGTCTGGCGGATGCTTGCAGCGAACGCGGTTTGCGTGGCGGCAAAATCGACAGGGGGTGTGGGACTAGCCTGTCTGAAGAGTGAGGCTAAGAAATTGCAGCCAATTACAGACAAGGCGAGCAGGGATAGTAGAAAGAGTTTATTTGTTTTGTAAGGGGTCATAGTCTACTTATTTTATCGTAAATTTTACTTTGGGATGGAATAGGATTTGCAAGGGTGTGCACTCAAACGTTGTTGGCAACATTGCTTTGTAGGACAACTCATTGAGTTGTCCTACAACTTTTGCGTTGACACTTTGCAAGGCAGTCATTCTAATTTTAGACCTGAAAACGCTGGCTTCAGACATCCGATACGGGAAAATCATGCGAAGATAGCATAAATCTCACTTGTGCAAACCATAAACAGGCTGATGAAGTTTAACATTTAAGTACCGTAATCGCATTTGCCAAAAACAACACCATACTCAGAGGGATTAGACCGCAATGTTAGTTGCTAATTAAAATTCATTAGCCTGTGCCATGACGGGCTGAAGCCCATGTTACGGGGTTGTGAGCTGCTGGCGGCTTGCATGGTTGAGCAGGAGTTACATAGGCTTTAGCCTGTGCCATGACGGGCTTACGTTACGCAACTCCGCCGATCGTGTCACTAGGCAAGTGGATATGCAGATTTAGATAGGCTGGCACGAGAAGAGGAAACTAGAACGACTGGGAGGAGGCGCGTTCTGACTCGAGGAGCCTTAGGAAGACTTCAACAATGCGTGGATCAAAGTGTTTAGCGGCTTGGGCGCGTAAGTATTCTTTTGTTTCAGCTTCACTCCATGCCTTGCGATAGGGTCGGTCTGAAGTCAGCGCGTCCCACACATCCACCACGGCAAAGATGCGCGCCGCTAAGGGGATTTCTTCTCCTTTTAGCCCGCGCGGATAGCCGCTGCCATCCCATTTCTCGTGGTGGCAATAGGGAATTTCCAAAGCGGGTTCTAAGAAATGAATATTGCGCAGCAATTCGTATGCGTATAGAGGGTGTTGACGAATGATCTGCCATTCTTGAGGGGTGAGTGGTCCTTCCTTGAGCAAGATCGTGTCTGGCACGCCGATCTTACCGATGTCGTGGAGGATTGCACCGCGGCGGATGTGGATCAAGCGCTCTTTCTCTACCCTTAGGGCAAGGGCGACTTTCAATGTCCATTCGGTTACTCGTTCGCTGTGTCCACCCGTCTCGCGATCGCGCAATTCTAAGGCTTTTGCCCAGCCCTTTAAGGTTTCATCATACGAAGTCGAAAGTTCCATGAGTGTGTTGTTGAGATTGCGGAAGAGTTCGGCATTCTCAATGGCAAGGGCGGTTTGACTGGCAATGGTTTGGAAATAATTAAGCCATTGCGGATCGTTGGTGGCGAGGGTACTGAATGGGCTTCGTTGACAAAGTTCGATCACGCCGCCTAATTTTCCTTTGCTCATCAAGGGGATTCCGTAATAGGCAACACACCCTTCCTCAAGGTATCCTTGACCGTCTTGACAGGCGTTTTCAGCGATCCATTGGGGGAGGTCATCGATGACCAGCGGTTGGATGGAGAGAGCAACCCGGCCGGCTAACCCTTCACCGGCCGCAAAGGAGGCTTTGGAGGGCGGGACCTGAGTTAAGCCGCAACCGGCTGCGAAAACTAAACGGCCAAGATGAGGGTCAAACAACCAAATT
>CALFWB010000032.1 GCA_937928795.1 uncultured Anaerolineales bacterium | reverse complement strand
GGGCATAAACGCAAGGACGGCTCAACCTTCCTGACCTGGATGAGCGTCCGCACCCTGCGGGATAACCAGGGTAACCCGATCGCCTTAGTCGCCTCAGCTCAGGATATTACCGAGCGGAAACGCGCGGAAGAACTCACCCGTCGCCGTGCCGAGCGTGAAGCCTTGCTCAACCTGATCGTCCAACGCATCCAAAGCGCAACCACGGTGGAATCAGCCCTACAAATTGCCGTGCGCGAACTCGGTCACGCCTTAGGGAGGAAGCCTGCATTGGTGACCTTAGAAGCTCAGCCAGCGTCTGATGGGAGAGGAGTGATCTCATGACAAATGCTTATCCTCCAAATGAAAACCACCTTCTGAATCTGCCTGGCAACCATCCAGAAGAAAAAGCAAGAACTGCACCCCTTGCCCGCCGCCTAAGTCTGACCGTCAAGTTGCCGCTTATCGTTACCGCCTTGCTGGTGCTGGCGTCTTTGGTTTCCACCTTCCTGAGCGTTCAGGCATCTCAGTCTGCACTGACCGATGAACTGGAAAAAACTCTTTCCACGCAAGTTGCATCTCAGGCTGAATATATCCGCTCGTACCTGATCTGGACGCGCAGTATGGCGGTGGATTTGGCAGCCATAGCGGGTAGCGTAGATTTCAATCAAGACGATCTTCTGAACCTGATTAAATCTACACTAGCCAATAACGAGCAGGTTTACGGCTCGACCATTGCCTATGAACCCTATCGCTTTCGGACAAACCTGTTTTATTGGGCGCCCTATTATAGCCGTGATCCAGATGGCACACTGAGGTTCACCCAATTGGGCACCCCAGACTACAACTACTTCCAATGGGATTGGTACACCCTTCCTAAAAGGGAACGTAAACCCGTTCTCTCGCCGGCCTACTTTGATGAGGGCGGGGGCGAAATCTGGATGGTCACCTGGAGCGTGCCGTTTTTCGACCGGGCTGGCAACTTCAAGGGCGTAGCAACAGCGGACATTGCATTTTCACAGACGCAGGAAATTGTGCGTCAGATTGTGGTCGGAAAGCAAGGGTACGCCTTCTTAATAGACAGCGAGGGTGTTGTCTTGGGGATTGGCGAGCAGGGCGGGAATTATCAGATTATGGTGGACTCGCTGCTGGTCAGCAAAGCCCAAGCACAAGATAACAGTTGGGCTAATCTGATTAACGCAATGACAAAGGGCGAGACGGGCTTTGCCCGTGCAATCGATCCCAATGGACAAGTGGTCTTTGTTGCCTATCAACCCATTGGGCTAGATACCGGCTGGTCGCTTGCCTTGGCTTATCCACAGACAGAGTTATTTCAACCGGTGACCCAGTTGAGAAATACCCTGATCGGCTTTGCCGTGCTGGTAACGATTGTATCTGCTGCTATATTAGTTTTATTTACACAGACAATTACACGTCCGCTGCAGGCACTCAGCCTATATGCAATCAACTTCTTACGGGAAGGACTGGGATCGGATCAAGCACTAAGCCCAATTCAGATCCGAACGAACGACGAACTGGAAGACCTAGCCAACTCCCTCAATCAAATGACAGCCGAATTAAGAAATTTGTTTGACACCCTTGAGCAGCGCGTTGCGGAACGCACTAAGGCGCTCGAAACCTTACTGGAGGTCAGCCGCCGTCTCTCTGTGGTTACTACCCCACGCCAACTAGCTATAGACGTGGTGGAACAGGTGCAGGCAGCCTTCGGCTACTACCATGCGCACATTTACTTCTTCGATGAGCAAAACGAAAACCTGATCATGGCGGGCGGTACCGGTGCGGCAGGTGCAGCGATGCTTGCGGCTGGTCACAGCATCCCGAAAGGGCGCGGCTTGGTTGGACGGGCAGCCGAGACCAACCAGCCGGTGCTAGCTGCGGATGTTTCGCAAGCCATCGGCTGGTTGCCCAACCCCCTGTTGCCCGAGACCAAATCCGAGGCTGCGGTGCCGATCGCAATTGGCGATCAGGTGCTGGGCGTGTTGGATGTGCAACAAAACGTAGTCAACGGACTGAGCGAGAACGACCTCGTCCTGTTGCAGGCGCTCGCCAGCCAGATCGCTATCTCGCTGCAAAACGCACGCACTTATGAGCAGTCGAAAACGCAGGCTGATTTGGAAGCGACGGTCATCACCATCGGTCAGCAAATTCAACGCGCTGCTACTGTGGAAGAAACCCTGCAAACTGCCATTCGTGAACTTGGCCTTGCCCTTGGCGCCCCTCGGGTAAAAATCAAACTCGGTACCACCGATCACCAGCAGCCAACGCAGTTGGAGGAGGAAAAAGCATGAGTATGACCTCTGTTGCGAACCCGAAACAACCTAGCTTATGGCAAACTTTTTATAGCCGCTTCATCGCTGCGCATCCCTCCATTGTCGCCCCGGCTGAACGCCGCCAAGCGGAATTGCTCGCTGCGCTTTCGCTGGCTTTGATTGTAGCTGACGTCTTTTATATCGTATCGATCTCGTTCATAGGACAAGCAAATGTCGGATCAGCCGGAGCGTTGCTTGCCGGGATTGTTGCTTTCATTACCTACTGGATGAGCCGCAACAAGCGATATAAGCAGGCGGCTATAGTATTTATTGTGGGTTTCTCAGCCGCTGTTTATCTTGCCTCGTTTATTTTGCGCACATCAAATCTTTCACCGATCATTGCTTTCTCGATTCTCTTTTTGATCAGCAACTTGCTCGAATTAAGATGGATGGCTGTGTCCGTGCTTATCAACGCTGTTATTGCCATTCTGGGTGGTCTTTTCTTTCTATCGGGTCTGCAAGGCATAGAGACTGTTCTTTTTCCTGTATCAATGGTCACTCTAGGCGCATTCAACTTGCTCTTTGCCTGGCACCGTGAGAGTTTGCAAAGATTGCGTCTGGATGAACTTCGCGCTTCCCAAAAGGAACTGGAACGCGCCAACCAGGAATTGCAGCAAGCCCAGCGAGAAGTGCACGCCCGTTTCGCCGAACTGCGCTTGGCAGCCGATGTTGGGCGCACCGTCTCGCAGGTGAGCAATTTGGACGAGATGTTAAGCGACGCGGTGGAGCGCATCCGCCATCGATTTGACTTATACTACGTACAAGTCTATCTCGTCAACCCTGCGCAGACAACCCTTGTCCTGCAGGCGGGGACCGGTGAGGTCGGCAAGCAATTGCTGGCGCGTGCCCATCGTTTGCCGCTCGATGCTAACTCCATCAACGGACGCGCCGCTCTCGAAAAACGCTCAATTGTCGTTCCCGATACCGCTGCCAGCCCTACCTTCAAGCCTAACCCGCTCCTGCCGGATACCCGTTCTGAAATGGCTGTGCCGCTGATGGTCGGCGAGCGGGTGGTGGGTGTGTTGGACATGCAAAGCGCGCAACCGAACGCTTTGAACCCAGATGCTCTCCCCGCCTTCGAAGCCTTGGCTGGTCAATTGGCGATTGCCATTCAAAATGCCAACTTATTAGCGGAAGCCGAACGTGCCCGCGCCGAAGCCGAAAAATATGCCCGCCGCCTAGCGCGCGAAAACTGGCAAGAATACTTGGATGCCATCCATGCGCCAGAACAGATTGGGTTTGTATTCGAGGCAGGTCAGTTCAAAGCCCTGACCGAAGAGACAGACACTCCTGCGGCTGAAGAGCGAGGTCTCTCCGCCCCAGTTACGATTGCTGGTGAACCGATCGGCGAATTGATAGTAGAAACAGCCGAGCAGCAGCAAACCCCTCTGGCAGCGGAGTTGGTTAATAGTGTGGCTCGTCAGGTGGCGCAGCAAATCGAAAACCTGCGCCTGCTGGAGAGCGCTGAACGTTACCGCCTCGAAGCCGAAGAAGTCTCTCGCCGCCTGACCCGCCAAGCCTGGCAAGACTTTGTGAGCACCAGACGCAGCAAAATGGCATTTTTCTACGACTTAAGAGAAGTTAGGCCACTAGAGAGCGTGTCACAAACTCCACAACCTGGGCTAACCGTGCCCTTGAAAATTCGCGACACAGACGTCGGCTCATTGACGGTGATGGATGTAACCGTCGATGAGGGCGAAGCTGCCGAATTGGTTAACGCAGTAGCGGAACGTCTTTCGATGCATATCGAAAACCTGCGTCTCTCGCAGCAAACTTTCGAGAGGGCGCAACGCGAGCAAGCTCTTCGACAGATCACCAGCGCCGTGCGCGGTTCGACCGACCCCGCTGTGATCCTGCGCACGGCTGCCCGCGAGTTGGGCAGTATTCTCGGCCGCCAGACCGTCGTCTATCTGAAGACCAAAAGTGAAGCCGAATCCACAGAAGAGCAGAACGCTGCAGTTGCCGAAGTGTCAAACTCCAATGGAGGTAACGCATGAATCCTTTGCAGGGAAAACAGGAATCACCTATCATAAACGAGAGCTTCTTTCGTTTCATCTTCGAAAACTCTCCCGACGCGTTCCTGCTTTTGGAAAATGGCGTCTTCATTGATTGCAATCAGGCAGCCGTGAAAATGCTCCGCGCCAAGAACAAGCAGGAGGTTCTTTCTGCGCCACCCGCTCAACTGTCGCCGCCGTTTCAAGCGGATGGACGCCCCTCAGCCGAAAAGGCCGAGGAAATGATCCAGACCGCCATCCGCAATGGCAGCCACCGCTTTGAGTGGATTCACCGTCGCATGACCGGCGAGGACTTCCTGGTTGAGGTGCTGCTGACAGCCATCAAGATTGAGAACCGCACCATTATCCACACGGCCTGGCGCGATATTACCGAACGCAAAAAAGCCGAAGATGAACTCAAACGCAATGTAAACTTCACAAACGCCCTGTTGAACGCAATTCCAACGCCTGTTTTCTACAAAAACAGAGAGGGTTTGTATCAGGGCTGCAATCGCGCCTTCAGCGAGATCATGGGAAAAACAGCCGAAGAAATCCGCAACAAAACGGTCTATCAAATTTGGCCTAGTGAATATGCCGAGCTGTATCATCAAAAGGACTTAGAACTCATCCAAAACCCGCAGCGCCAAGTCTATGAAGCCACAATTAAAGATAAGGATGGAAATATCCGCCCGGTCATCTTCGCCAAGGATACTTTCCTTGACGAAAGCGGCAACGTGGCGGGTTTGATTGGCGCTTTCCTCGACATCAGCAAAATCAAAAAAGCGGAAGAAGAACTAGAGCGCTTCAAACTCATGGTGGAAAACAGCACCGACTTCATCAACATGGCAGATATGCAAGGTAAGGTGCTGTTTCTCAACGAGACCGGGCGAAAAATGGTTGGGGTCGAAGAGAAGGATATCCCCAACCTCGTGATTTTCGATCTGATTGCTGAAGAAAGCCTGCAAAAAGCGCAGCAAGAAGCGTTGCCGGCTATTCTGGAAAAAGGCTCTTGGTCTGGCGAGCTGCGCTACCGCAATCTCAAAACAGGTGAGATCATTGATGTCTTTGCCAGCACTTACATGATCAGAAATCCCCAAACAGGCGAGCCACAATATCTGGTGAACATCTCGCATGATATTTCGGCGCAAAAGCAACTGGAAATTGAGATTGAACGAGCGCTGGAACGGCGCGGTTATGAAGTAGAGATCAGCACCGAAATTGCACAGGAAGTGGCAGCCGCAACGGAATTAAGCGATCTGTTCGAGCGCGTTGTTACCCTCACCAAAGAGCGCCTTGGCTATTACCACACCCAATTGCTGCGCTATGACCCTGCGCAGGACGCAGTGGTGCTCGTCCGTGGCTATGGAGAAATCGGTGCCAAAATGTTGGCAAGCGGTCATAAAATGCCCATGGGGCGTGGGCTAATTGGAACCGCCGCCGCCACTGGCAAAACCGTGATGCGCCCTGTGCTTGCCAATGACCCCGACTGGCAGCCCAATCCCCTCCTGCCCGAAACCAAGGGCGAGATCGCAGTGCCCATTAAGTGGCAGGATCAGGTTCTAGGCGTGCTCGACGTGCAAAGCGACCGAGCCGGCGCCCTGACCGAAGACGATCGCCTGCTGCTGGAAGGTTTGTGCGGTCAGATTGCCATTGCCATGCAAAGCGCCGAACTGCTCAAGACCATCCGCGAGAACGAAGCCAGACTGGCAGAAGCGCTTCGAACCGCCCGCCTTGCCTATTGGGAGTATGATGTTGAGAACGAACTCTTCACTTTCAACGATGCATTCTATTCACTCTTCCACACCACTGCTGAAAAAGCAGGCGGTTACAAGCTTTCATCCGCCCAATATAAAGAGTTATTTGTACATCCGGATGATTGGAGCCTTGTGAGTTCGGAAATCGAAAAAGCGCTAAGCTCAACCGAAAGAGTATACACCACCACCCTTGATCACCGTGTCCGGTATGAAGAAGGCGGTATCGGTTATATCACGGTTAAGATGACGGTCGAACGGGATGAAAATGGAAAGATCAGCCGCTTTTACGGTGCGACTCAGGATATCACCGAGCGCAAACAAGCAGAAGAAGCGCTGCGGCGTTCCGAGCAGTTGATGCGCACGATCATCGACTCTACCCCCGACTGGATTTTCATCAAGGATCAGGAGCATCGCTATCGCTTAGCCAACAAGGGTTATGCCGATGCGTTACATATTGCCCCAGAAGACTTTATCGGCAAGAATGATCTGGATTTAGGATTCCCGGAAGAGCTCGTAAAAGGAAACCCGGAAAAAGGCATTCGCGGCTTCTGGGCGGATGACCGTCTGGTGATGGACAGCAATCAAACGCAAGTCTACCTTGACGATCCCGCCACGATCGATGGCGTGCTGCATCACTTCTATACCATCAAGGTCCCCCTGCGGGATGATGATGGAAAAGTGTGGGGGGTGCTTGCTTTTGCCCGCGACATCACCGAGCTCAAACGAGCCGAAGAAGCCCTCCGCCGCAGCGAGCAGGAAATGGCAGAACGTCTCGAAGAGATTAGCCGCCTGTACCGTGCCATGAGCCGCGAAGGATGGAAGACTTATCGCGAAACGGCAGCTCTCCCTGGCGGTTTCATATTTGACCAATCTGGCTTGAGACCGTTAGACGGAGATGGAATGAGCTTGGCTTCTGAAAGCTTTGTCCAAATTCCTATGAAAGTCTTAGGAGGCGAAGTGGTCGGAAGTCTGGCAGTCGCCGATGACCCCCAGCGACCTCTCTCGGCAGAAGACCTTGAATTCCTAGAACAGGTTTCGGAACAAGTTGCTCTGGCAATGGAAAGCGCACGCCTTGCTGCCCAAACCCAATTGGCGCTGGCAGAAACCGAAAAACTATCCCAAGCCAGCCTACGGCTCACCCGTGCTGCAGACCTACAAGAGTTGTTGAAGGTGGCAGTGGAAACTCTCGCTATTGAAAAGGTCAACCGCGCGCTTATCGGCCTGTTTGACTATGATGCGAAAGGCGAAGTGGCTGCGCTGAACATAGCCGCTAGCTGGTGGAACGGCATGGGCACCCAAGCTGACGAAGTCGGCACGCGCTACCTAGCAGTAACCGTTCCTCTGGTCAAGTTGTTTCAAACCCCTGAGCCGCTATTCTTTAATGACACACTAAGCGACCCAAGAGTGGACGAAGCGACGCGAAGCATCATTCAACAACAAAAGGTGCATGCACTTGCCGTTCTACCGCTTTTCACAGGCGAACGTCAAATCGGCGTGTTGATTTTGCAAGCGGAAGAACCCTACAACTTTTCGCAAAGCGAAGTTCGCTTGTTTTCCGCGCTGGGACCGCAGGTTGCCACCGTTTTGGAAAACCGTCGCCAGTTTGAGCGCGCTCAAAAACAAGCCGAGCGCGAAGCCCTGCTCAACGCTATCAGCCAAAAGATTCAAAGTGCCACCTCGGTGGAAGCGGTGCTGCAAATTGCTGCCCGTGAGCTTGGGCATGCCCTACGAGCACCGCGCGCTATTGCTCAATTAAGCTTGAGAGACTCCTGAGTGAAGCCTATGAGCGACCATCTGTTGAAGGAACGCCTGCAAAGCCTTTTCAAGGAAATCGAAAACCTAGCCGAACCTCCCAACCCAGATGGCCCCCTCACGCGCCCCGAGGTCGACTCTGCGCCTAGTGGGATGGCGCAGGTCGAAACACAACTGGACCAATGGCGAACTGTTCTCCAACGTCAACAACTTGCTCGCCACTTGGGATTCGCTGCGCCGCTTACCCTGTACGAAAAAGAACAGATCGGCTTTGCTTGGATCAATAGCCGCCTTGAACCTTTTCGCCAAGCGCCACTTGCCGATTTAGATGTTCACCGTGTCTTGTACACGCCCCTCACAGCCGAGAACCAATCCATCGGCGCAATTGTGGTTGAATTACCACCCGAAAAAGATGCTTGGCAAGCGGAAGAAGCAACTTTGGTTGAAACGCTGGCTCGGCAGGTTTCGATCCAAATTCAAAACTTGCGCCTGTTAGAAGCTGCCGAGCGCGCCCGAGCTGAAGCTCAGGCTGCCACACGACGCTTTGCCCATGAAAGCTGGGCATCTTTTCTCGATGCCATCCATCGCAGCGAACGGATTGGCTACGTTTATGACCAAAGCAGCGTTGAACCTTTGAACGGTGATGTCCCTCTCAAGGCTGATGTTGAAGCCCACGTCACAGTGCTTGAGGAACAAATCGGGCGGATTGCGCTCGAAGCCGACCCATCGAACCCGCTGACTGAAGAAGATAAAGCGCTGATTGAAGCCGTTGCCCGTCAGTTAGGCCAGCAAGTCGAAAACCTGCGCCTGATTGCCGAGGCTGCGCGCGCCCGCGCCGAAGCCGAAGAAGCTACCCGCAGCCTCATCCGCCAAAGTTGGCAAAAGTACACCGCAGAAAAAGACCAGACCGCGTTAGGATTTATCTACGATTCTAACCGCGTTCTTCCACTGGTTGAGCCGCCGACGGACATCACTTTCTCGCGTCCCCTGACCGTGCGCGATGAGCCAATCGGTGAACTAGCAGTTGCCGGACTAGAGGAACTTACTCCCGAATTGATCAGCCTGATGGATGGAATTGTGGCACAGACCAGCCTTCGTCTTGAAGCCCTGCGCTTGAACGAGGAGCTGCAAAAACGCGCCGAACAATTGCAAGAACTTGACCGCTTAAAGACATCCTTTCTGGCAAATATGAGCCATGAACTACGCACCCCGCTTAACTCCATCCTCGGATTTGCCGACGTAATGCTCGAAGGAATTGACGGTCCGCTGACCGAGAACATGATCAACGACCTACAACTGATTCAAAAGAATGGTCAGCACTTGCTCAACCTCATCAATGACGTGCTTGATATGGCAAAGATCGAAGCCGGACGGATGAACCTCAGTGTCGAACGATTCCAACTGATGGATTTGCTCGAAGAGGTGGTCAGCCTTACTTCATCCCTCGCCAGCGAGCGCGACAACGCCTTGTTCATCGAGCCAGATGCCGACCCGACCATCGAAATCGTTGCCGATCGCACCCGTATGCGGCAAGTGCTGCTCAACCTTGTCAACAATGCCATCAAGTTTACCGAACACGGCAAAATCTCCATTAATGTCGAACGGTACGGTCAATTGGTGCGCATGACGGTTCGGGACACCGGGATCGGCATTCCACCTGAAAAACTGGAAGATATTTTCAAAGAATTCACCCAAGTGGACACTTCCACTACCCGCAAGAGCGGCGGCACCGGCCTGGGCTTGCCGATCAGCCGCCGCTTGGTGGAAATGCACGGCGGGCGATTATGGGCTGAAAGCAGTGGCATCCCAGGCGAAGGATCGACCTTCTTCATCGAACTGCCATCTGAAGCAGTCATAACCCAATCTGTTGAAACTAAAAAGGTATAAGGAATGGCTCTTCCACTGTATCTAGAGTGCTGTGAGTGTGGCTCACACCAAACCTATGAACCGTTTGCTGCGCCGGTCTGCAAGCATTGTCAATCCGAATGGTTGGAAGCCTGCTATGATTATGCTTCCTTCAAGCGCGAACTCCTAAGCGGATTACCCGGTCGACCCTTTAATTTGTGGCGCTATCAGGATGTCCTGCCAATCAACAACCCATCCGCTTTAGATTTATACCCTGCTGGTGGTACCCCTCTGTGGCTTTCGCAGCGCTTCGCCCCTGAGCTCGGACATAGCCACGTTTACATTAAGGATGAGCGCTACAGCCCTACCTCCTCCTTCAAAGACCGCCAGGCAGCGGTGGCTGTGGCTGCTATGGTCGAGGGTGGGGTTCGCGAGGCTGTCATTGCCTCTACTGGGAACGCAGCGGTGGCTTATGCAGCCGCCTGCGCCCGAGCTGGGATCAAGCTGTGGGTCTTTATGACCAGCCTTGTACCACAGGAAAAACTGCGCGAAACCGCTTTGTTCGGCGCCGAGGTCATCCGCGTGAGCGGCAACTATGACCAGACCAAGCAAATTGCTGCCCAGTTTGCCCAGAGACGCAAGCTGTTGTTCGACCGTGGCGCCCGCTCTATCCCTGCCAAAGAGTCGATGAAGACTATAGCTTATGAGATTGTTGAACAACTCGGCTGGCGTGCCCCAGATTGGTACATCCAATCCGTCAGCGGCGGATTAGGTCCGCTGGGCGTGCACCACGGCTTCAGGGAACTGTTCGAGATGGGCTTAATTGACCGCATCCCCAAACTAGCCATCATCCAATCGGAAGGCTGCGCGCCCATGGTCAATGCCTTTAAGGCCGGAAAGGAGGTTGCCGACCCGGTTGTCCCCAATACCCACATCATCATCCTCTCCACCGGTGACCCCGGCAAGACCTACACCTATTTGTGGAAACTAACCCAGACATACGGCGGCGTGATGGAAGCGGTCAGCGATGCCGAAGCCTTCTCGGCTATGCGCTTGTTGGCAAAGTCAGAGGGAATGGCCGTAGAACCCGCAGCCGCAGTTGCCTTTGCAGGCTTAGAAAAAATGATCAAGAATAACCTCATCGCCCCAGAAGAGACGGTTGTGGTTAACTGCACCGGTCACACCTTCCCGGTCGAAAAGCACGTCTTGGGGGATCAGTTTGCGGTGGATGTTCACCTGAGCGAGGACCAATCCCCTGCCCCGCGCGAAGGACTGCAAGCTGCCCTCGAAAACCTTGACGAGAAGGTGACCAGCGTTTTGTTGATCGACGACAACGCCGACGATGCTTTGCTCATTCGCCGTCTGCTGGAGGCACGCAAGTCCTACCGCGTCTATTATGCCCGAGATGGCTGGGAAGGGCTTTCCCTAGCAAGGCAGAAATTGCCCGACTTGATCGTCACCGACTTAATGATGCCTAGCCTAGATGGCTTCGGGCTGGTGGAAGAGTTGAAACTTGACCCGCGCACAAAACACATACCGGTAGTTGTCGTCAGCGCTAAAGATATCACGCCAGAAGAACGGGCTCGCCTGAACGGGTACATCGAGGCCGTTTACCAAAAAAGCAACACCCCGGTGCGCAAACTTGTTGACGAGATGCTTCAGGTCATCGAAGAAGAAAAAAGGAGTTAGGGAGCACAGTATGGCTATCAATATTCTCTACATTGAAGATAACCCAGACAATATGCTCCTCATTAAACGCGTCATAGAAGCGCAAGGCTATAATTTCTTCCACGCCCCAAATGGACTTGAAGGGATTGCCATTGCTGAACGAGAAGTTATTGATGTGATTTTGCTGGATATCAATCTACCTGATATTGATGGATATGAAGTCGCCCGGCGGCTCCGCAAAAGTCCTATCCACCGTCTCGCCTACGTTCCGATTATTGCAATCACCGCAAACGCCCTCAAAGGCGATGCCGAAAAAGCGCTTGAAGCAGGTTGCGATGTCTACATGTCTAAACCGATTAACATTCGTGAACTGCGGGCGCGCGTCGAGGGCGCTTTAGCAGCAAGAAACATCTGACCCCCAAAGATCAACCTTTCCAAAAAAGTCATGTATTTTTCTTATCTGACCCAACTGCTCTGTTCTGGCTGCGGGGAGCAATATTCTGCAAGAGCAGTGAATACCTACTGCCCGGATTGTCAGTCTCCCCTTCTTGCAAATTATGATTTAGAAACGTTGAAGAGTCATACCGATCGCGACCAGTTTTCCTGCCGTCCACGCAGCATCTGGCGCTGGCATGAAGTCCTGCCGGTATTCGACCCAGAGAATGTTGTCACGCTGGGGGAAGGAGATACCCCTCTTCTGCGCCTGCCTCGACTAGAAAAGGCGACTGGCACTCACCATTTATTCCTCAAAGATGAAAGCAGCAACCCAACCGGCAGCTTCAAGGCTCGTGGCCTGTCCGTTGCCATCTCAAAAGCCAAAGAGCTTGGCATTCAAAAAGTCATTATCCCAACTGCCGGTAATGCTGGAGGAGCCATGGCTGCTTATGCTGCCCGCGCCGGGCTCCAGGCACATATTTTCATGCCGAAAGATACCCCCCGCCCAAACTTTGAAGAGAGCCGTATGGTAGGAGCAGAAGTGACCCTGGTGGACGGGCTGATTAGCGAGGCCGCCGGCATGGCGGGAGAGAAGGCGCGCGCCGAAGGCTGGTTCGACCTTTCGACGTTCAAGGAGCCCTACCGAGTAGAAGGGAAAAAGATTATGGGCTATGAACTGGCTGAGGCGTTCGATTGGGTCCTGCCGGATGTCATCATCTACCCTACTGGCGGGGGCACTGGCTTGGTGGGAATGTGGAAAGCCTTCAAGGAACTGCACACCCTGGGCTGGCTTGAAAGCGAGCAACGCCCACGCATGGTTGTCGTACAAGCCGAAGGCTGCGCCCCGGTGGTCAAGGCCTTCCAAGAAGGCGCTCCCTTCTGCGATTTCTGGCTCAACGCTCATACCATTGCTTCTGGGCTGCGCGTGCCAAAGAGTTTTGCAGACCACATTATTCTGCAAGTTCTATACGAAAGTCGCGGGATTGCCGTAGCCGTGAGTGACGAAGCCATCCTAGAAGCCCAGCACCAACTGGGTGCCTTAGAAGGGATATTTGCAGCCCCAGAAGGGGCCGCAACGCTGGCGGCCTACTTAAAGCTCCGCCAAGAAGACTGGATTCAGCCTGACGAAAAGGTTATCCTCTTCAATACTGGAAGCGGCTTAAAATCACTGTAAACCCTCATGAAATCACCCTCTTTGCAGCTTAGCACAACCTAAACAGTTATAATCCCCATTTTGGAATCAACACGACTTTTTTCCAAAGGCGACGACGGGATTTGAACCCGTGATCAGGGTTTTGCAGACCCTTGCCTTACCACTTGGCCACGTCGCCGTTCTCGATAAAAAGAGCGGGCGATGGGACTCGAACCCACGATCTTTTCCTTGGCAAGGAAACGTTCTACCAACTGAACCACGCCCGCATCTTCGACCGCCTCGGCCGAGAGTGCCGAGAGCCAGAATCGAACTGGCGACACCATGATTTTCAGTCATGTGCTCTACCAACTGAGCTATCTCGGCCAATAGGTTTCTCGTTTACCTCTTATATTTTACTCAGGTGTTCGGGGATTGTCTAGGGTATTTTTCCAAACCACCCGCTTCCAAATGATGTATAATCCATCCTAACGGAGAACTTTGCATGGAAATTGTTTGGTTTGGTTTGTCGTGTTTTCGCCTGGCCGAGCGCGGCTTGGCAAGTGTGGTTACAGACCCATACGATCATCAGGTGGTCGGTTATGAGCCGCTCAAACTCAAAGCCGATATTGTCACCATCAGCCATGAAGCGCCGGGCCATGCCCATTTCAAAGCCGTCAAAGGACACAGCCATGTTTTACGCGGACCGGGTGAGTACGAAATCGGAGGCGTGTTTATCACCGGCGTTCAAACAAACGGGCAAGGCAAGCGAGAACCCAGCGAACCGCGCAACACCCTTTATGTTTTTGATTATAATGGGATCACTGTTGCCCATCTCGGCGACATTCGACGGGTGCCCAGTCAAACCGAAGTCGAAGCGCTGGGGAATGTGCAAATTGCATTAGTCCCAATTGGAGGAGGAGGCGGATTGAGCGCCGCAAAAGCAGCCGAAATCGTCAGCTTGCTCGAACCCGGTATTGTCATCCCCATGCACTATCACACGCCGGGTTGTCAATTAAAGCTTGCCCCTTTGAGCAAGTTCTTGAAGGAAATGGGCATTAAGGATTTGGAAGAAACCGACTCACTCAAAGTCACTCCCTCCTCAATACCCGAAGAAACAAAGGTGATCGCGTTAAAGGTTCAACTATCTCCAAAAGGATAAAGGCATGGCGGTTAAACTTTTGATGACCTGGGATATCCTTCCCGCAAAAGAGCAGGAATATTTCGAGTTTATGGTGCGCGAGTTCATCCCCAGCATCGAAAAACTCGGCTTGGAGCCTTCGGACGCTTGGTTTACCGTCTACGGTGACCAACCCCAAATCATGGCTGCCATTCGGAGTTCCAATCTCAGTCGTTTGCAACAGGTGCTTAATTCTGCCGATTGGCAACGTCTAACCGAGCAACTTTTGGACTATGTTGAAGAACTCAAGTTGAAAGTCGTGGAGGATCGACCCGGTTTCCAGCTCTAGGAACCGCCCTTGGTCATGCTTTCACCGCTTGCAACCCAAATTCTTGCCTGGTATGCTGAGAACGCCCGCCCCCTCCCGTGGCGCGGGCGTTCTTCCCCCTATGCCGTGTGGATCTCCGAAGTTATGCTCCAGCAAACCCGAGTAGAAACGGTTGTTCCTTACTACTTGCGCTGGATGGAGCGCTTCCCCGATGTGGTAACTCTGGCGAATGCCACAGAAGAGGAAGTTCTTCGCTATTGGGAAGGATTAGGATATTATGCCAGAGCGAGAAATTTATGGCGCGCCGCCCAAAAGCTTCAGCAGGAGTACCAGGGGCAATTGCCCCAAGATCGCGCCGCTTTGCGCCAACTGCCCGGGATCGGAGCCTATACTGCCGCAGCCATCGCCTCCATCGCCTTTGGACGAGATGAAGCAACCCTAGATGGCAACATTCGGCGCGTTCTTGCCCGTCTAATCGCCAGTCAAACTCCCTTGCGCACACCGCAAAGCGACCGAGAGCTCCTTCAATTTGCGCGCACCCATCTACCGAGCGGACAAGCTGGCGAATTCAATCAAGCCATGATGGATCTCGGCGCCACAATCTGCGCTCCCCGCCAACCGCGCTGTGAAATTTGTCCGCTTTCAGCCCATTGTCAAGCCTTTCAATTAGGCTTACAGAACGAGATTCCGGTCACTAAGCCTAAAAAGGTTCTACCTCACTACGTGGTCACCGCAGCCGTGATCGTCCAAAATGGTCAATTCTTGCTCGCACAACGCCCAAAGCGGGGCTTGTTGGGTGGAATGTGGGAGTTTCCCGGTGGAAAATGTCTGGAAAATGAAAGTTTGGAAGCCTGCCTAAAACGCGAAATCCGCGAAGAATTAAATCTGGGAATTGAAGTCGAGCAACCTTTCGGTGTTTACCGCCACGCCTATACGCATTATCGGGTCACGTTACACGCTTTCCTTTGCAGCATTCCCAACGGCAATCAACCCTCCCCAATAGAAGGCCAAGCCCTTAGATGGGTAGAACAGCAAGAACTTGCCCATTTTCCGATGGGTAAAATCGACCGTCAGATCGCCCGCCAAATCCTTAACGAAGGAATTAAATGCTCCTAGTCGATGCTCACGAAGACCTAGCTTGGAACATCTTGACCTTTCAACGCGATTACAGTCGCTCTGCTGCGGAAATCCGTCAATCCGAAGCTGGCACCCTGATCTGGCAGTGGAATGGCGATACTCTGCTCGGCTGGCAAGATTATCAGCGTGGCCAAGTCATGCTAGTCTTCGCAACCCTCTTTGCTGCCCCTCTGCGCAAAAAACTGGGCGACTGGGATACCCAATGTTATCGCGACAGCCGCCACGCTAAAGCGCTCTATCGAAATCAGGTCGATGTCTACCAAAAGTTGGTCGAGCAACATCCCGAAAAATTCACTCTAATTCAAACCCAAAGTTCTCTTCAAGACCTACACAAGGATTGGGGACAAACAAAAGAAACCCATCCGGTTGGCTTACTGCTTTTGATGGAAGGGGCTGAAGCGATTGACCATCCACGCGAGGTTGAAGAATGGTGGGATGCAGGGGTGCGCATTCTCGGTCCGGCCTGGGCTGGCACTCCATTTTGCGGCGGGACAAACGAGCCGGGTGAGTTAACCAAGCTCGGCCGTCAGCTTTTAGAAGCGATGGCAGGGGTCGGCTTCGCTCTCGATCTCAGTCACATGGATGAAAAAGCTGCCTTGCAGGCAATCGATATTTATGAAGGCAAGGTGATTGTCACCCATGCCAACGCCAAAGCCCTTTTGAAAGGCAGCGAAAGCAATCGTCACCTCTCTGACCGGGTTATCCGCTGCCTTGTTGAGCGCAACGGGGTAATTGGTGTGGTTCCCTTCAATGCTTTTTTGAAAGCCGGTTGGAAAAACGGCGACCCGCGGGATACAGTGACTCTGCTTGATGTAGTTGCCCAGATCGATTACATCTGCCAATTAGCTGGCGATTCGCAACATGTCGGGATTGGGAGCGATTTCGATGGGGGTTTCGGTTGGCAATCGGTGCCGGCTGAAGTGAACACCATCGCCGACTTGCAAAAATTAGCCCCTCTACTAGCCGAGCGTGGCTATTCCAACGAAGATATTGAGAACATCTTCAGCGCCAATTGGCTGCGTACTTGTCAAGACTTTTTACCTTGAGAAAAAAGGACCGATTACGGATGGAAAATGAGACCAAACAACGGGTTCGCAATCGTTTGAAAAGTGGATTGTGGATTCTCTTAATCGGTTTTCTCATCTTTCTGATCGGGATTCGGCCTGCCTATTTTGGATTGGACCGCAGCCCAGTGGTCGGTTTCGTCCAAATTGCGGTCTTCCTAACAGGCTTGGCGATCATGTGCGCTGGAGGGTATTTAGCCCTAAACGCCTTGTGGAACGGCAGAGAAAAAAGCATCGCTGCCGACATCGGCTTTCGGTTGGTTAGCACGGGTTATCTTGTTGCCGTGATGAGTGGCATGGCAGATGTCTTTGGGATTGGTTCACATCGTTTTCCCAAGGTGCCATACTTTGGCGTTATTCAAGCCATTGGCGTGATTGCCGGTCAACTGTTGATTATCTTAGGCTTTTTGATGACGATACCACTTCCGTATCGTCATCCAACCCCGTTGACGAAACATCGCTCCTCAGTTTCAGAGGACGAGACAAATTAAGTTGCTGCGGCTTCGATCAAACCCATCACCTGAAGCATCTCTTCATTGGTGGCAAATTTATAGTCCTCCACGCCTAACTCGGCCGCTTTAGCTTTTTCGGCAGCGGTTAGCAACGGCAGATATTCCTGTGTAACCACCGGTTTGGCAAGCGCGCTTAATCGTTCATGAACCCGATCGAGCACCTGATTGAATTGGGTTTTCGGCTTCACCGTTTGCAGATATTGCATCACGGCTCGGGCACAGCGCTCGCCATCCTTGCGCGCCACACCCACCAAACCACTGCTCGCCTCCCGCGACCAGCCGGCTACAAAGATTCCCGGCATGGACTTGCCAGCTTCCGGATCATAGGCTTCGTAAGAGATTTCATCAACAGGGAATTGCGGATTGGGACTCTTGACAAATTCATTCCATTGCACCGGCAAACCGAAATCGTCATCCACTTTATCCCCAATGCAAAAGATAACCGTATCGACATAGAGATTGCGCCGCGAACCCAAAAGCTTTGCTCGCGTATCGTCCTTGACGCGTACTAAAGTGGTATCCTCAATCTCCAAACCGGTCACATACCCTTTATCCTCGCCAAGAATGCGCGTTGGAGCAGCCAGAAAGTCAAAGCGGAAACGGGTACGCGAGACAGGCGGCACTGCTTTGGGCAAGGCAGCCAAAATGTTCGCCTTTGCTTCATCGGGGTCTTGTCCAATTGCCAACATAATCGGCTTGGCACGGCGAATCTCCTCGTCTAAAGCATCTAAATCGAGGTTAGCGATGACATATTCCATCTCTTTTTTATCGAATTTCACCTCTGCAGGCCCGCGCCGCGCCACTGCAATGACCTCATCGACCTTCTTCTCACGGATACAATAGCGCGCAATATCCATCATAACATTGCCAACCCCGACGATCGCTACCCGTCGTCCAATGAAGATCTCTTTTTGACTATAAGGTGGCAATTTGTTGTAGTAATAGACAACGTCTTTGGCATGGTAAACCCCTTTCGGGATCGACTCGCCCGGAATGCCCAGCCACTTTGTCCCTTGTGCCCCAGCGGTGACCACGATTGCATCAAATCCCATCCCCTGTAAGTCATCCAAAGTGAGATCGCCCTTCTTCCCAATCACCACATTGCCAAAATAGTGAACCGTAGGCATCTCTAAGATTTGTTGGAATTGCTTTCGTAACCCCTCTTTCATCTTGACTTTGTCGGGATAAATCCCGTATTCTGCCAATCCACCGGGTTTGATATCGCGGTTGAACACAACGACCTTGGCGCCGCTCTCGGCAAACTGGCGGCTGGCAAACAAGCCGGCCGGGCCAGCCCCAACAACGGCAATGCTATATTGCTCAAGAGATTGTCCTTCCACGCGTTCCTCCTTTAGCCGATCGATGATGGATTAAGATCCTTTTCCACTATGCGCATTTTGTTTTAGAAGCTAAAATCTGTAAATGTAGAAGAAACCCACACAAAGGTCTCCTCTCGAACTTCTCATTTGTTTTCACAAAGAGAGGCTCCGGTGTTCACATCAGAATCCAAACTGACTCTTCTTCTTGTGATTATATCCAGACGTGAAACAAATCACAAGTGGAAAGCTCACAATTATTGCTGATAAATATCCTATCATGGTATTATTCAGTGTCACTTGTTCTCAATGGAGCGTCTATGTCTGAAACAATTACCAAAGTCACTCTGTCAAATGGTTTATTGGTGCTGCTAAAAGAAATTCACACCGCCCCCATCATCAGCCACTGGATTTGGTACCGCGTTGGCTCGCGGGATGAACCGTGCGGTAAGACGGGCATTTCCCACTGGATCGAACACATGCTCTTCAAAGGCACGCCGCGTTACCCAGCCGCCATGCTCGACAAAGCCATCTCGCGCGAAGGTGGCTCGTGGAATGCCATGACTTACCTCGACTGGACAACCTGTTTCGAAACGATGCCCGCCGACAAAATCGACCTCCCCCTAAACCTTGAGGCTGACCGCATGGTGAATTGTCTCTTTGACCCCCAAGAAGTCGAGTCGGAACGGACGGTAATTATCTCTGAGCGACAAGGAAACGAAAACGAGCCTCTGTTCCGTCTCAACGAAGAAGTGCAAGCGGCTGCGTTTCGCGTTCATCCTTATCATCACGAGGTGATCGGTGACTTGGTCGATCTGCAAACTATGACCCGGGACGATCTCTACCAGCATTATCGCACCTATTATGTCCCCAATAATGCCGTGTTAGCCATCGCCGGCGACTTTGAAACCGAAGCAATGCTTCAACGAGTGCGTGAGCTGTACGAACCCATTCCGCGGGGGAGTGATCCGCCGCGCCTAAACCGTACCGAACCTCCCCAACAAGGCGAACGTCGCGTAACCGTTCAGGGACCTGATGATACCACTTATCTCCTCTTAGCTCATCATGTCCCCAATTCTACTCACCCCGACTTTATTCCTCTGATGATCCTCGATAGCTTGCTGACGGGTCCAAGCAACCTCAACATTTTCGGCGGCGGGATTTCCAACAAGACCTCGCGTCTCTATCGCGCCCTGGTTGAGGGTGATCTCGCCGTCAGCGTGCATGGCGGGGTTGGAGCGACTATTGATCCCTTCCTGCATATCATCTCTTGCATTGTCCGCCCCGAAAAGACCGCCGAACAAGTCTTGCAGCGCATTGAGGACGAAATCAAACGCTTGCAAGATTCCCCCCCGCCAGCGGAAGAAATCCGCCGGGCTAGCAAACAAGCCCGCGCTTTGTTCGCATATGGCAGCGAAAGCATCAGCAATCAAGCCTTTTGGATGGGATTTTCTGAAATGTTCGCCACCTACGAATGGTACCTTGAGATTCTCGATCGATTGGCACAAGTCACCCCAGAGGACGTTCAACGCGTCACGCAAACCTACTTTCTGCGGCGCAATCGCGTCGTGGGCGTTTACTTGCCCGAAGATTCCACATCACCCCAAAGTGAAGAAAGCGAACTGTAATCATGAGTCAATCGCTCCAATTTTCACCTACACTTCCGAATTCGCTGCCCGGTGAAGATGACATCACGCGAGTTGAACTGCCCAACGGCATTGTCGTCCTCATCCGCTCAAATTTTAATAGCCCCTCGGTTGTCCTAAACGGGTACCTACAAGTGGGCAGTTTATTCGACCCTCCCGAAAAGCTCGGCTTAGCTTCTTTCACGGCAAATTGTCTGCTTTTAGGCACGCGAACATTCGACTTTAATACCCTTTACGACCTGCTCGAATCGGCGGCTGCCAGCCTGAGCTTCGATGGCGGCACCCATATCACCAGCTTCGGCGGCCGATCGCTCACCGAAGACTTCGATATGTTGTGTAAAATTTTTGCCTCGGCTCTGAGAGAACCAACCTTTCCTGCTGAACAAGTAGAACGCAAGCGGACGCAAGTGTTGACCGGCTTAGTTCTGCGCTCGCAAGACACGGCCGAAATGGCATCGCTCGCCTTTGACGAGATCGTCTTTGCCGATCATCCTTATCGCTTTCCCGAAGAAGGGACAACCGAAACCGTCCAACAAATCTCGCTTGAAGATTTGGTAAACTTTCACCGTCTCCATTACGGGCCGCAGGGTATGGTAATCGTCATTGTCGGCGCTATTAACCCTTCCGATGCTTTAGCTATTCTTTCCGAACATCTTGCCGACTGGCAAAATCCTGACCAACCTTCACCTCCAGAATTGCCCCCCCTCCATCCGCTTAGCGAGACGGTGCAGAAAAAGGTCTTCATCCCCGGCAAACCGCAAGTTGACTTGCTCATTGGTTCAATTGGTCCGAGGCGTAACGACCCGCAATACATGAGCGCAGCAATTGGCAATAGCATTTTGGGGCAGTTTGGCTTAATGGGACGGATCGGAGATGCCGTCCGCGAAAGGGCCGGCTTAGCCTATTACGCCTATTCCAGCCTCAATTCCGGAATCGGTCCGGGCAGTTGGACGGTGGCTGCTGGCGTTGCCCCGCAGAACGTCGAACGGGCAATCGCGCTGATCCGCCAAGAAATTCAACGCTTTGTCGAAGAGACGGTCAGCGAGGAAGAACTCAGTGATAGCCAGGCAAAC
Organism: uncultured Anaerolineales bacterium; assembly: GCA_937928795.1. GTDB lineage: Bacteria > Chloroflexota > Anaerolineae > Anaerolineales > UBA4823 > NAK19. The sequence goes on along the minus strand of CALFWB010000032.1, from coordinate 13,793 downwards.
TTTATCGGGCGACTGCCGCTTTCTTTGGAGTCCAATATGGGTGTTGCCTATGCTCTAGGGAATTTAGAACGCTATGGATTAGGCTTGAATTACTACCGGCAATACGCCGATTTGGTGCGTTCGATCACGCGCGAGCAAATCTTAGAGACTGCGCAAAAGTACCTTGACCCGCAGCGTTTGGCGATCGCCATTGCAGGTAGCCTCGAGTGAGATTGAGCGAATCCATGCGGATCCGAAGCGGAATTGACGCAGTCGAAATCCGGCGCTTTGAAGAAGTGCTCGAACGCTATGGCGAACGCTTCTTACAGAGGGTTTTTACAGCCCAAGAGATCGAATGCTATCGTTCGCGCTCTTCTTCCTTAGCAGCCCGCTTTGCAGCAAAAGAAGCCGTCTCTAAAGCCCTAGGTTGCGGCATCGGCGCCGTGAGCTGGCTAGACATTGAAGTCACCCACGATGTTTCGCACCAACCCTCTCTTATCCTTCACGGCCGAGCGTTGCAAGAAGCTGAAACATTGGGCATCCAAGGCTGGTCGGTGAGCCTCACTCACACCAACGCGTTGGCGATTGCGCTCGTGGTGGCTTGGAGTGAGTGAGGCGCTAGGCGCTGCTAGGATTGGATAGAAGGTGAAGGCGGCTCGGAAGGTGGAGCCGTTTGGGGCTTGCGTCGACGGTGAAGCAAACGCCATAAAGCCCGCAGGGGCAGGAAGAAGATGCCGTAGACCATCAAAAGCACCGGCAGGACAAAGATGACGATCCAGATAGTTGCATTGATCAAGAATTGAACAGCGTTGATCAAGGCTTGGAGCGCATCACGGGCGACCCCGACAGGCTTCCAGCCCGCCACGCTCAAAGGCTCAACCGACTCTTCCGCAATCAGATCAACACTGATCGCCGAAAGGGCTACCGACTCACGATAATATTTCATTTGCCCCTCAATGACTTCGATCTGCTCGCGCACTTGGGTTAGCTGCTGATAGACGTTCAACACGTCCTCAGTTGAATAAGCCCGATCCATGATCTCTTGCAATTGTTCTTCAGCACGTCTTAGGTTGCGCAAGCGTGAGTCGAGATCGGTGTATTCGGCGGTAATGTCTTGGCTGTTAATCTTCTCACTTTGGGGGGGTTCTTTCGAGAGAGCCTTAATCTCACCCAAGGCTTGATCGAGCTTTTCGGCTGGGACGCGAATCGTGATCGAGGCGCGCGGCACTTCCTTGCCGCTGGCGGTGGTCGTCTGATAAAGCTCGGCCGAGACCACATAGCCCCCCATTCTCTCTGCCATCCTAGCTATGGTGTTCATCTCGGCGGCCGGGTCTTTGACGATGAGTGACAGGTTAGCGTTCTTGATCACCATTCGTTCAACCGAGGTCGGCGCGTTGCTGGCAAACCCTCCTGGAATCTCTTGCGGTTGAGCAGGAAAAGCAGCTCCATACTCCGGCGCAAAACTTTTACCGGGTTCTATGCCCATATCGACGCTACGATTTGGGCTGGGAGCACGAGCAGCGCAGGCAGCAAGCAACAGCGCGCCCAAGAGCATCCCTGCCCAGAACTTAAGGGTAAATGAAGGATGTGATTTCACTTTCTCTCTCCAAAATTGCTCGACTGAGGAAAACGTTTAGAGATTTCCACCGATAAGACGCTTCAAGAACTTAAAGCGTTCCCCATCTTACCAGCCTAAGGCAAGCCGTTCGATATGGCGTAAGGGCAACCCTATCGAGCGCATTCGGTTCTGAACTGCTGGAATATCATAGTCCACGCGGCGATGTTCGAAGATATGCGTCTCGGTATCATAGATGGCATAGGCAGCCCGCGGATCGCGATCGCGCGGTTGCCCGACCGAACCGGGATTGACAATCTCGCGCGGGGTCAATTGAATGGCTTGGTTGGGGGGCAAATACCCCCCGGTTGGATAGGGATCAACTTCGTTGAGATGAAAGAGGATGGGTAAATGGGTATGCCCAACAAAACAAAAAGAGGTGTCGAAAAAATCGAAATTATAGCGGGCAGTCTGAGAATCTAATAGATACTCCCAGACCGGCTGGCGCGGGCTGCCATGCACGAGGGTAACATCCCCGATGACGACCCGCTCGGGCAATTTTCTCAGAAAAGAGAGGTTAGCCTCGCTTAGCTCCCGCCTCGTCCATTGAATAGCGCGGCGGGCTTCATGATTGAACGCCTCAATTTCGATTAAGCCCAGAACGGCTGCATCATGATTGCCCAAGATACATGTCAGGTTCGGCAAGTGACGAATGCGTTCAATGCACTCATTTGGATCAGGCCCGTAGCCGACCAAATCCCCAAGACACCAGACTGCATCATATTCATCTGCATCGGCTAGAGTCCGCTCTAGAGCAGTTAAGTTCGCATGGACATCAGAAAAAACGAGGACGCGCATGAGAGGCAAGTTCGACGAGACTTTAACATATTATACTCACAATTGTCAAAATGTTGATGACATTGGAGATTGTTCAAGCAACCAAGACTTTGGTAAAATTTACCGAGAACAGGAACGCATTGTAAAACATGGAACGACAGCTATTATGGAAAGAAAAAAGGCGAGAAATCGCCCAACACCTTGATCTGGCGAAAAAGGTCGTTGAGCAGGTTCGGCAAGGGAGTGAAGTGAGCGATGCCCTGCGGCGTCATCCCTTACCCGGTGGTGGCTATTTGGGCAAGAATGCGTTGGTGGCAGCTTATCATCACCTGGTCGCCGAGGGCAAGTTGGCTGCAGATCCTCAACTCCTTGCCCGCTTGCGCTTGAAGCCAGTGCGCACCAGCTCTGGAGTCACCACGGTTACCGTACTCACCAAACCCTATCCCTGCCCGGCAAAATGTATCTTCTGCCCTACAGAAGAAAACATGCCCAAAAGCTATATTGCCGATGAGCCCGGTGCGCGGCGGGCGGTGGAACATCAATTTGATCCCTTCGATCAAGTAGCATCCCGAATGCAAGCCCTTGCCGAAGTCGGCCATCCAACCGACAAGATTGAACTGCTCATCTTAGGCGGCACATGGAGCGCTTATCGCCGCGATTACCAGCAGTGGTTTATCCATCGTTGCTTTGATGCCATGAACGGCTTTCCCACCGCAACGCTGGAGGAAGCCTTCCACGTCAATGAGACGGCTTCTCACCGCAATGTTGGACTGGTCATCGAAACCCGCCCGGACGAAATTACGCCTGAGGAGATCGTTTGGCTGCGTAAACTTGGCGTTACCAAAGTCCAAATGGGCGCCCAAAGCTTCAACGATGAGATTCTGGCTTTGAACCGGCGCGGCCATACGGTACAGCAAACCCGCCAAGCCGTTAACCTTCTGCGCATGGCAGGGTTTAAGATCGTCTTGCACTGGATGCCCAATTTGCTCGGTGCCACTCCCGAATCCGATCGGCGTGACTTTCAGCGCCTGTGGGAGGGTTTTTGTCCCGATGAAATTAAAATCTACCCTACTCAATTGCTCGAAAACACCGAGTTATATACGATCTGGCAAGCTGGCGGTTATCAACCTTATACAACCCAAGAGTTGATCGAACTCATCGCCGACATTAAACCAACCATCCCGCGTTACTGTCGGGTCAACCGCGTGATTCGCGATATCCCCTCAACCTATGTCGTAGATGGCAACAAAGTCACCAGCTTGCGTCAGGACGTCCACCGCGAATTACAACGGCGCGGCACGCGCTGCGAATGCATCCGTTGTCGCGAGATTGGCCAACGCCCTCTCGATCAGCGTCGCTTACGCACCGAGGTCATTGTTTATTCAACCGATGTCTCTGAAGAACACTTCCTAAGTTTTGTAACCGAAGAAGACCATTTAGCCGGCTTCCTGCGCCTTTCTTTACCGTATGACGGTGGCAAAAATGCCTTCATTCCTGAACTCAAAGAAGCGGCCTTGATTCGCGAAGTGCATGTCTATGGTCAATCGGTCGAATTGGGAAAAGATCAACCCGGTGCAGCCCAGCACAGCGGTTTAGGCACCCGTTTGATCCATTGGGCGGAACAGGTTGCTCGGCAACGCGGTTATCCCAAAATGGCAGTGATTGCCGCCGTTGGCACGCGGCAATATTATCTACAACGCGGTTTCAAACGCGGTGAGCTTTATCTGATCAAAGACATTCGGAGTGATGACAATTGCTAGCCGGCATCGAGGCAGGTGGTACAAAAATGGTATGTGTGGTGGGTCTGGATGCATCCCACCTCTTTGCCCAGAAGTCAATTCCAACCACAACACCGGCAGACACGCTCCCTTTACTTATCAATTTCCTCAAAGAGTGCGAGCAACGCTTTGAACCGATCACCGCAATTGGCATAGCAGCCTTTGGTCCGCTCGATATTCACCCTTCTTCACCAACCTACGGACAGATTGGCTTGACCCCCAAACTAGCTTGGCAGGGTTTCAATTGGGTGCAGACCCTTCAAGAGGCGTTTGCACTCCCTGTTAGCGTAGATACAGACGTGAACGGCGCAGCGCTCGGCGAATGGCGGTGGGGCGCAGCTCAAAACCTCGATAATTTCCTGTACATCACCGTTGGTACCGGCATCGGAGGTGGTGGGAGGGTAAACGGCAAATTATTGCACGGAAGATTTCACCCAGAAATGGGGCATATTCGCATCCCGCACGATCTACAGCGAGACCCCTTTCCCGGCTGTTGTCCCTATCACGGAGATTGTCTAGAGGGATTAGCAAGCGGCGAAGCAATCTTCCAACGTTGGCGAGAAAAGGCTCAGAATCTGCCACCTGATCATCCAGCTTGGGAATTAGAAGCCCATTACCTCGCTTTATCGTTAACAAATTTCCTTTTCACGCTAAGCCCCCAACGCATTCTTCTCGGCGGCGGGGTGATGAAGCAGCCGGGTTTGCTCCACAGAGTTCGCCAGAAAACCCTTGAGTATAGCGGCGGCTATTTGCCATACCTGGCAGCGGAAATTGATCAGGTTGTGACCCGGCCGTTGCTGGGCGATCTCGCCGGAAGTTGTGGCGCGCTCGCCTTGGCAAGCGGTTGTGAGGTGAGCAAAGAGACAACATAGCCATCCTTACGAAAAGATATTTTTCGCAACCGGATCGATTCCAAGAATCACAACAAAAATTACCAAATTGGTCTGGTGACACAAAGCATATTCGGATAAGGACAGGAATCCCTTGCCTATTCAAGATTTCCCTGTCAAAATATACTGACTCAGATTGTTGAAACCGATAAACAAAGGAAAGGGAATAAATTATGACTGCCTTGCAAAAAAATCTCGCCAGACAGCCAGTTGAATATAAACCTCTGAAGCGCGTCTTCCCCGTTCCCTCTGATATCGAAATTGCGCAAGCTGCAGAATTAAAGCCAATCCGACAAATTGCAGCCGAATGCGGCATTCTGGAAGACGAACTGGAATTACACGGCAATTATATTGCGAAAGTAAAACTGGACGTTTTGGAGAGACTTAAAGACGTTCCAGATGGAATTTACGTTGACGTGACGGCTATCACTCCAACTCCATTGGGTGAAGGGAAGACAACCACGACCATGGGCTTAAGCCAAGCGTTAGGGGCACATCTCAAAAAGAGCGTCTTCACCTGCATCCGACAGCCCAGTCAGGGCCCGACGTTTGGCATCAAGGGCGGCGCTGCCGGCGGTGGATACAGCCAAGTCATCCCAATGGAAGACTTCAACCTTCACCTAACAGGTGACATTCACGCCATTACTGCCGCTAACAACCTGCTTGCCGCAGCCATCGATGCGCGCATGTTCCATGAAGCTCAACAAGATGACGAGAAGCTATTCAACGCCCTTTGTCCCCCCGATAAGCAAGGAAAACGCCGTTTTTCACCCTCCATGCTGCGTCGCCTCAAGAAATTGGGCATTGATAAAACCGACCCTGACGAATTGACTGCCGAAGAGCGCAGCCGCTTCGCCCGCCTAGACATTGACCCCGACTCGATCACCTGGCGGCGCGTGGTCGATACCAACGATCGCTTTTTGCGCGAAATCGAAATTGGCTTAGGGCCTGAGGAAAAAGGCATGACCCGCCGCACGGGCTTTGACATCACCGTCGCCAGCGAGATCATGGCGATCCTTGCTCTGACCACCGACCTTGCCGATATGCGCGAACGTCTCGGACGCATTGTGATCGGCACCAATCGGAAAGGCGAAGCTATCACCGCCGAAGACCTCGGTGTAGCCGGCGCCATGACGGTCCTGATGAAAGATGCCATAAAGCCAACCCTGATGCAGAGCCTAGAAGGCACGCCCGTCTTTGTCCATGCTGGACCGTTTGCCAACATTGCGCATGGCAATAGCTCGATCATCGCCGACCGCATTGCGCTCAAGTTGGCAGATTATGTCGTCACCGAGTCAGGTTTTGGGGCCGATATCGGCATGGAAAAGTTCTTCAACATCAAATGCCGCTACTCTGGCTTGATTCCAAACGTCGTTGTCCTCGTCGCCACCGTTCGGGCTTTGAAGATGCACGGCGGCGGTCCAAAAGTCGTCGCAGGCAAGCCCCTCGATCCTGCCTACACCGATGAGAATTTGGAATTGCTGAAAGCCGGCTTAGGCAATATGCAACACCACATCAAGAACGTGCTCAAGTTTGGAATTCCCTGCGTTGTAGCCGTTAACTCCTTCGCAACTGACACCGAAAAAGAGGTGCAATTGGTGCGCGAGGCAGCCCTTGAAGCCGGCGCCGACGATGCCTGCGTTTGCACGCACTGGATGCACGGTGGCGAAGGAGCGATTGCCCTTGCCGAGGCTGTCGTCAAAGCTGCCGAAAAGCCCAGCAACTTTAAGTTCTTGTATCCGTTGGATATCCCGATCAAAGACAAAATTGAGATTATTTGCAAAGAGATCTATGGTGCAGATGGCGTCGAGTATCTCCCGGAAGCGGAAAAGAAGATTGAGCTTTACACCCGCCTCGGGTTCGACAAATTACCCCTGTGTATGGCAAAGACTCACCTCAGCCTCAGTCACGATCCCTCACTTAAGGGCGTGCCAAAGGGCTTTATCGTACCCATACGCGATATTCGCGCCTCGGTTGGAGCCGGATTCCTCTACCCCTTGTTGGGCGAGATGCGCACCATGCCGGGCTTGCCCACCCGTCCGGTCTTCTATGACGTTGACTTAGACCTCACCACCGGCAAAGTGGTCGGCTTGTTCTAAATTCAATCTCTCACCCTCGGCCCCTCTCTCTTAGAGAGGGGCTTTTTATTCTGAATCCCTCCTTACCTGATAAATCTGTAAGGTTAAATTGTTACGTTTAGGTCTAAAATCAAAAGGATGATCGGTATTCTCTGTTACCGAGGTATAATTTGCCCCGTTAGAACTTATTTACTGGCTAAGGATATCCATAAACGCGCTTTCTTATGGACAAAAGTGGATTGGACTCAACCGAGCAACAGCTTAGAAGTGGGACAACTGTAGCGAATCAAGAAAGATACCATCTGTTAGTTGACCAACTAACTCAAATCCAAGCCTTGTCCATGAAGGTAGGGGAGCATCCAGACAAACAATTTCTACTTGAGCGCATCGTACAGGCAGCCATAGAGCTTCTTGAAGGGGAAGGGGGGTGTCTGTATCTCGCCGATCCACAACTTGAGGAGCTGGAAATCTATCTCGAAATCAGCCCATTTACCGATCGGTACCGAGGTGCGCGCCTAGCTTATGGGGAAGGGGCTGCTGGCTGGGTAGCAAAAGAAAGGAAACCGTTATTAGTTGAGGATTATGCTACTTGGCCGTTCCGCTCTGACAAGTTTGGCCCGCCTTACCTGTACCGTTCGGTTATCTCAGCACCGCTGTTTTGGGATGGTCGCCTAGAGGGAGTCCTACAGGTTTTTAACACCCAGAATTCCAGACCCTTCACCGAAGATGACCTCAAACTGCTGTGTGTTTTCGCCAATCAAGCCAGTATCGTCATTCAAAGCGCCACGCTCTTAGAAAACGAGCATCGTCAAAAGGTATTAGCAGAAAAACTTGCCTCTGCTGCACGCGCTCTCAGCTCAACTCTTGATCTGACGAGCTTGCTGGAAACCATCCTTGAACAACTCGCTGATGCAATCCCTTATGACGGTGCCGCAATTCTTCTAAAGGACTCGGGTGAATTCAAACTCGGCGCTCAGCGCGGCTTGGCATTAGAGGACAATCCCGCTGTATTCCTGTCTATTGCCTCTCATTTATTGCCGAAAATCACCACTCAGAAAGAAGCGGTGATCTTGGGCGATACTCAGCGAGTCTCCTCCATATCCACTGCTGCTCAGACCAAAGGGGCAACGTGGATGGGAGTGCCTTTGATTGCCCGTGGAGAGGTTGTAGGGCTGGTCATCTTACAGAGTTTTTCACCAAATGCCTTTCAAAAGCCTAACCTCGACTGGGCAACCACGTATGCCCAACATGCAGCCCTCGCCATCGAAAATGCCCGCCTGTTTCAAGAAAAGGAGCAACAAGCCAACACTCTGGAAGCACTGCGCCAAACCAGTCTGATCTTAACCAGCAACCTAGACTTAGACCAAGTGCTCCAAACAATTCTCGATACGCTCCGCAATTTTTTTGCCGATCTCCGCAGTGCCTATATCTTTATCTATTCACCTGAAAACGGACAGGAGTTGCGCTTTGGAGCAGCCCTGCATCGGGATGGACAGCGGACACCCATCTACAAGCCCCGTCCAAACGGCTTGACTATCCAAGTTGCCCGCAGCGGTCAATTGACCGTGGTCAATGACATGGAAAATCACCCGCTGTTCCAAGAAATGGAGGGCAATTGGAAAGGAGCCATTGTCGGCATTCCCCTCAAAATCAGCGAGCGCGTTGTGGGAGTCATGAACGTCTCCTTCCCGGCTCCGCGTCAGTTCACTTCTATGGAGTTAAGTTTGCTGGGCTTCTTGGGCGATCAAGCGGCCATTGCCATTGAAAACGCCTCCCTATACCAAATGGCAGAAAGCGAAAAACGCAAATTGAGTGTTATTTATGCCATTGGTCATCAGATCACTGCAAGCTTGGAACCCGATGAAATCCTCCAACGCGCTATTCAACTGGCAACTCTTTCCCTAGAGGGTCACTTTGGTTTGGCTTTCCGCTACATACCCGAAAAGGGTACGCTTTCTTTGCAGGCTGTGCATGGACATTTTCCTACCTCCATTGAAGAATACAACCGCAACATCCAATGGAGTGGAGAGCGCGGTTTCATGGGCTGGGTGATGGAAAACCGAGAAGCCGACCTGATCGCAGACGTGAGCCAAGACGCGCGCTGGTGGCATCTTAGCAATTACGATGAGGAGGTGCAATCGGCAATTGCTGCGCCGATTCTCTTCGAGAATCAGTTGTACGGCATTCTGGCGATCATGCATACCGAGATCAACGCCTTTGATGACGCAGACCTCAACCTGATGAAAGCCATCTGCCAAGAACTTGGCTTAGCGCTGAGCAACGCCGAACGGTATCAAGAAGCGCAACATCGCCTACGCCAGGTTACCTTACTGCAGAAACTCACCCAAAACTTTTCTCGTCACCTCGATCTAGAGGAATTACTTCACACAGTTGTAAATGAACTGGCTGCAAATTTTCACTACCCAATTATTGAGATCTTCCTTCGTGACGGCGATCACCTCGATCTGCGAGCTCACTATGGGAACAGTGTCATTATCCCGCGCATCCCAATTCACCGTGGGGTAATTGGCAGAGCTGTGCGCAGTGGGCAAGCCCAGGTCATTTTGGATGTCTCCAAAGACCCAGACTATCTACCCGATAACCCGCAAACCGTTTCCGAGTTTGCCATGCCAATCCTCTTGCAAGGCGAAGTCGTCGGTGTTCTCAACATCGAGACTGACCAAAATAGCGCCTTAAGCCAAAGCGATGTTGACTTCTTTCAACTGCTTGCCGATCAAATCGCCATCGCCCTTGAGAATGCCACCCTTTACGAGAACGTGCGCCGCCATGCCGACCAACTCGAAGAAGCGGTTCTCCGCCGCACCGCTGAACTATCCGAGCTCTACGAGTTAAGCCAAGAGATCGGTTATGTGCTAACCGAACAAGATTTGATGCAGATTCTCCTAAATCACCTGCGCACGGCCGTTAAGTGCGATTTTGCCATCGGATGTCTATTCTCCAGCAGCACAGCGAACCTATATGTCAACGCGCAACGCCCGCTTACTGAAGATACCCTATCCGCCCTTCAGGAACACTGTCAGTCCGAATTAAAGCGAGCACTTGGTAAGGATCACTCGATCGCCTCGATCGAAGTCAATCTTGCCGAGCCCTATCAAAGTGACACGCCGATTCAATCCTTCCACTCCTTACCGCACTACCCGATCGTTCTGAATGAACAAGTGGTCGGGATGCTGGGAATTGCTGACGAAAAGATCCAATCGTTCAGCGATGAACAACTGTGCCTATTGCAGACCTTTGCCAACCAAGCTTCAATTGCCCTCCAACGGCTCGAAAACGTGCGCGAAGCCGAAAAGAAACGGATGAGCAATTTGGTCGAAAACCTTTCGCTTGGCATTTTGCTGCTTGATAGCGATCATCGCATTCTGGTCATGAATCCCATTGGCAATCAATTGCTCGACTTATTAAAAGCAGAGGTTAAGGAAGGCAAACTCATCTCACTTGGCTCAAAGCCGATTGACGAACTGCTCACCCATTCCACAACATCCTTTCCTTTGGAATTGATTATCCAAGAACCCAGCCGACGCATCTTTGAAGCCCAAGCCAACCCAATTGGTCATCCTCCCACCCAATGGGTCATCACGCTGCGGGAGGTTACAACAGAAAGGGAAATCCAAATGCGGGTTCAGATGCAAGAAAGGCTGGCTACTGTTGGGCAACTAGCCGCCGGGATAGCCCATGACTTCAACAACATCATGGCAGCCATTTTGGTCTATGCCGACTTGATGAGAAATGACCCTTCATTGAGCACTACCAGCCAAGACCGTCTAGCGATCATCCAACAGCAAGTCCAGCGTGCCGCCAGCCTGATCCGCCAGATTCTAGACTTCAGTCGGCGCTCCGTCATGGAACAAACCCCACTCGATCTCTTACCCTTTATGAAAGAGTTTGAAAAAATGCTCGTGCGGGTCTTGCCAGAGACTATTCGGGTGGAGTTCCACCATCAACCCCAAACAACCTTTTCCATTTTGGCCGATCCCACCCGTTTGCAACAAATGCTAATGAACTTGGTGTTGAACGCACGCGATGCCATGCCGCAAGGCGGCGTCTTGCGGCTTTCACTTGCCCGCCTCAGCCTTAGTAATAACGAAGAGATGCCTAGCCGTTTTATCCAACCCGGCGAGTGGGTCGTCATTGAAGTCCATGACACAGGACATGGCATTGCCCCCGAACATTTGCCGCATATCTTCGAGCCCTTCTTTACCACAAAACCGGTTGGACTCGGCACCGGCCTAGGACTAGCTCAGGTTTATGGCATTGTCAAGCAGCATGGGGGTTATATTGACGTTCAAAGCCAGCCTTCCCTTGGCACCACTTTTACAGTTTACCTTCCCGCCCTTGGGCAACCCTCTCAAAGTACCGCCGAGGAAACACCCGCCCTATCCCTTGACGGCAAGGGCAAGACTGCCCTGGTCGTTGAAGATGACCCGTCCACCCGCAACGCCTTGAAAGCGTTGCTCGAAGCACAGCAATACCAAACGCTGACGGCTGCTGACGGTCGCGAAGCGCTTGAACTTTGGGAGATTCACCAAGAAAAGATTGAACTACTGATCAGCGACATTGTCATGCCCCGCATGGGCGGCATTGAGCTCTATCAAGCCTTGAGGGAAAAACAGGCCGACCTCAAAATGCTACTTATCACTGGACATCCTCTTAACGAAGAATATCGCGCTGCGCTAGAAGGTGGCAAGATTCATTGGCTCCAAAAACCCTTTTCCATCACCGAGTTCAGCCAAGCAATCCGATCCTTGATCGAACAAGAGAGCTAATCTACTAGCTTATTTAGCGCAGAGAGCCAATCACCATCGCCAAAATGATCAGGATGGCAAAAGCCACAAATAAGATTTGGCGAATGCGAACTTGGCGCATTTCTCGGCGCGAGATTTGTTTCTTTGGCATACTCTTCCTTTCAATAAATAAAGAGAATTCGGGTTGATCATTTCAACAAGCGCAGCGAGGAGAAATCTTTAGACTTCTCGCCTCGCTGAAAGTGACATCCCGAGTTGATCAGCTTATCCCAAATTCAAGTTAAGCTAGATTTGATCTGTAACGCCAATTGCTTGGTAATCCCTTCTACGGAGGTCAACTCTTCCAAACTCGCATTCCGAATGGCATCGATATCGCCGAAACGCTGCAGCAAGCGTTTGCGTTTGACCGCACCGATGCCGGGAATGCTCTCCAACTGTGAAGCCAACCCTTGTTTCGCCCGTAACTTTCGATGAGCGGTAATCGCAAAACGATGAGCTTCATCGCGGATGCGCTGCAGGAGGTAAAACCCTTGGGAATGCCTTGGTAACAAGAGGCTATCGGAACGATCGGGTAAGAAAAGCTCCTCCTGCTGCTTAGCTAAACTCACTACCTTCACTCGCTCAAGCAATCCAAAGTTCTCTAAGACTTTGACAGCGCGGCTCAATTGTCCTTTGCCGCCATCCACGATCACTAAGTCTGGCAGCATGGCAAAAGCTGGGTCGGGTTTTTTGCCGGGTGTTCCTTCACTTTCTTGAGCTGCCTGCCAGCGACGGAAGCGACGTTCGAGGGTTTCCTCCATGCTGGCAAAATCGTCCGGCCCGCTGACCATCCGAATATTGAAGCGGCGATAATGGCTTTTGCGTGGTGTTCCTTTTTCAAACACCACCATACTGCCGACGGCTGCCACGCCCTGCGTATTGGAAATATCGTAACATTCAATCCGATTGAGCGGCGTATCCATCCCCAAAGCCTCTTGAAGCTCGGCTAACGCTTGTTCTTGACGATGGGTATCCACCTGCCATTGAGACTTTAGGGTAGAGAGGGTCTGGGCGGCGTTTTCGGCAGCCATTTGGATCAATTCCTGCTGCAGGCCGGCTCGGGGTACGCAAATCTCAACCTTTTGAGCAGGTTTCTTCTGGCTCAACCATTGGCGGATAATCTGCGCCTCTTCAACCTCATGGGGTAACAACACCTGATCGGGAACGGTGGCAGCTTTGTCGTAAAAATGCTTGATGAACTCAGCCATCACTGTGGCATCAGGTGTCTCCTCTGCCCCTTCCAACAAGAAATATTCACGACCGATTAATTTTCCTCCCCGAATGAAGAAAATCTGCACACAGGCATCCCCATTATCCCGAGCAAGGGCAATTACATCTGAGTCGGTCATCTCGCTCGAAATCACTTTCTGCTTTTCGACCACGTTTTCAATTGCCCGAATCTGATCTCGGATCACAGCCGCTTGTTCAAAGCGCAGGTTTTCAGCCGCTTTTTCCATCTCCGACCTCAAACGAGTGACGATTTGTTCGGTATGCCCCTCCAAAAAGCGGCATAAATCGGCAATCATTTGGCGGTAATTCTGGCGATCGATTGCCCCGATGCAAGGCGCCCGACAAAGTTTGATGTCGTAATACAGACAAGCGCGCTCATCTTTGCCGGTGATGACCCGATCACAGGTCAGGTAAGGGAAGATGCGCCGCAACAAATCTAACGTTTGGTGGACTGCCCAAACGCTGGTATAGGGCCCAAAATAGCGCGAACCGTCTTGCACCATCTGGCGGGTGACTGTCACTTTCGGGAAATCATCCGCCCAGTGCACCTTGATATAGGGATAGCGCTTGTCATCCTTGAGGCGCACGTTATAGTGTGGACGGTATTTCTTGATCAAATTCATCTCAAGGATCAGCGCTTC